>JAHXHU010000153.1 GCA_025656375.1 Candidatus Thiodiazotropha sp. (ex Ustalcina ferruginea)
ACTGTTATTCGGGGATCCACCAGATCCCGATATTTCACCACTTCAATCCAGGCTGCTATTCTCATGAATATTTATGGGACAGCAGTGAATTGTTCTATATCTTTGTTGGAGATTCCTTAGCCATCTCTTCCAGAGCTTTTGCCCACTTTTTACCGAAAGGCAAGTAGGGCAGTATTTGTTCTGTTGCTATAGTTCCCCAATATACGTACTTTTGAACATGATCACGTACTGATTGTTTTACCGGTTGAGGCATGGAATGAATATTTGTGCCGAGATTTCTCAAGAACCTCCAAAAGGTGTTAAAGAAGTATTCTGATATTATCGCAACATCAATATCAGATTTTTCGTCAAATGCGCGGAAGTTCTTGTGTGGGTTTAAACTTACACCGAATGCACCACTGCCAATAATTACTACTTCTGAAGCATCTACTTCTACCAATCCAGCCAGCTTTCTGCGCCAGTTTTTAAAAGATTTTGCATTTCCTTCAAAAGGATGAGGAACCCTATTCAAAATCCAAATCGATGCTATAAGATCAGGAGGAGAATCAACAAGTTCCCGTAGAAATTCTTTTCTTACTTCTTCCATCAAATTTCCATATAGTTTGGTGTCAAATTCTTTTGTGCTTAACTATAATTCCACCCCAAAAATGTCCTGTTAACAGGCCAATTTTGTCCAATAATATTCCATATACAACGTAACTGTTTGAAAATTAGTCATCAAGAAGTAAATAGGGTCCGATAAGAAAAGAGAAAAAAAGACAATGGCACAAACGCCAAAGCCCACCCGCAACGGCAGGTTCAGAGGAGAGGAGGTAAAACCCCTTTATTAAGACTGTCGAAGCACCTGTCTCGCCAAGCGCTCCGTCTGCAGCGATAAATTCTCTTTCCATTGATCCAACGTCCTGGTAATCAACTGTGTCCGCGCACAAACCGGACACTCAAACAGTGACTGTTCCGTCCGCCCTTCTTTCCGGGTCTCAACTTCGGGCATCAACGAAGAACAGTGTGAACAACGCATGTGTACCCTCCGGGTAATTTTGAATGATGAATTTTGAGTTTTGAATTGTGGGCGATCGTTGTGCTCATGTCTTCATTTCTAAATAAGCGCGAGCAAAGCGAGCACGTTAATTCATAATTCAACATTCAAAATTCATAATTAAAAAAAGTTCAATCGGCTAGCGCCGATCAATCCCACTTCAACGCGCCACCGGTCTGATACTCGGTCACGCGTGTCTCAAAGAAATTCTTCTCCTTGCGAAGATTGGCCTGCTCGTCCAACCAGGGCAAAGTCGCTTCCGCGCCGGGGAAGGGCTCATCGATACCCAACTGCCGTGCACGACGGTTGGCGGTGAACCGGAACTGGCCGATGTGATCCTCTTTGGAGTAACCCAGTATCGGATCGCGCAGGATATAACCGGCATAACCGATCTCGGCGGTTTCTGCTTCGTCCCACATGTCACGCAACGCCTTTTTATCCAGGGTGATGTTCTCTTCCAGGATGATCTGCTTGACGACACGGATACCGAAGGAGGCGTGCAGTACTTCATCGCGCATGATGTATTGCAACTGCTCGGCCGTGCCCTTCATCAGGCCGCGACGCTGCAGGGCGAAGATCGGACTGAAGCCGTTGTAGAACCAGCAGCCTTCGAAGATGGCGGCGAAGAAGATGTAGGCCATGACGAAGTTCTGCAACTCGTCCGGGTCGCGCAGGTTGATGTCGGCACGCAGGATGGAGGAGAGGCGGCGGTTGGTGATCTGGATCTTTTTGTTGATCTCCGGCACCACCCGGTAGCGGTTGTAGATCTCGCCCTGGTCGAGGCCAATGGTCTCGATGCAGTGCTGGTAGGTCCAGGTGTGCAGGGACTCTTCATAGACCTGACGGGCCTGGTAGATCTGCAGCTCGGGGGCGCTCATCTTCTCCATCACCGCCAGGCCGATGTTGCGCATCGCCAGGATGTCGGAGGTGGTGAGGTAGGAGAGCACGTTCTCATACACATGACGCTCTTCGAGGGTCAGTTTGCGCTGGTAGTCGTGGACGTCCTGGGCCATGTTGATGTCCAGCGGCGTCCAGTGGTTCTTGTTGCCGTTGAGGAAGTATTCCCAGGCCCAGGGGTACTTGAAAGGTGCAAGCTGGTTGATGTCGGTCATGCCGTTGATGACCCGCTTGTCCTCCGGGTTGACCGGCTTCATATCCGCCAATGGCGTCTCGACGACCGGTTCAGCCTGCAGGGCCTTGGCGGCCTCTTCCACCACATGGGGATGGGCGGGTTGCTTCTCGGCAGCGGTTGGCGCAGGGGGGGGCTCTATCGGCACCGGTTTGGCGAGTGGATCGTCCCAGTTCAACATTGTCTATTCCCCTCTCTGATTCTTTTCACTTGGGTGTTGTTTATCACGGTTCTGCCTACTGGCACGCTTCGCAGTCCGGATCGAGGATCGAGCAGGCCTTCGGCGCTTCGCTGCCGCTGGCGCCGATCAGGTCGATACTGCTGCCGCTGCCACCCTGTTGGACCGAGGTCTTCTCCGCGCCGGTGGCACCGATGGAACGCAGGTAGTAGGTGGTCTTCAATCCACGCACCCAGGCCAGCTTGTAGAGGTTGTCGAGCATCTTGCCGGAGGGCTCGGCCATGTAGAGGTTGAGGGACTGGCCCTGGTCGATCCACTTCTGGCGACGGGAACCGGCCTCCACCAGCCAGCGGGCGTCGATCTCGAAGGCGGTGGCGTAGACCGCCTTGATCTCTTCGGGGATGCGATCGATGGGCTGCAGGGAGCCGTCATAGTATTTGAGGTCGTTGATCATCACGTCGTCCCAAAGGCCGAGCTGTTTCAGGTCGTGGACCATGTAGGGATTGACCACAGTGAACTCACCGGAGAGGTTCGATTTGACGAACAGGTTCTGATAGGTGGGTTCGATGGACTGGCTGACACCGCAGATGTTGGAGATGGTCGCGGTGGGGGCGATCGCCATGGTGTTGGAGTTGCGCATACCCTGGGTCTTGATCCTGTTACGCAGGGCGTCCCAGTCGAGGGTCTGGCTCTCGTCCACCTGCAGGTAGTCGCCACGCTCCGCCTTGAGCAGCTTGAGGGAGTCGATGGGCAGGATGCCCTGACTCCACAGGGAGCCTTCATAGGTGGAGTAGCGGCCACGCTCTGCGGCGAGGTCGGAAGAGGCCTGGATGGCGAAGTAGCTGACCGCCTCCATGGAGCGGTCGGCAAAGCTCAGGGCTTCATCGGAGGTATAGGGCAGACGCTGTTTGTAGAGGGCGTCCTGGAAACCCATGATGCCGAGTCCCACCGGGCGGTGACGCAGGTTGGAGTGGCGCGCCTGGGGGACGCTGTAGAAGTTGTAGTCGATGACATTGTCGAGCATGCGCATCGCCGTGGTCACGGTCTTCTGCAGCTTCTCCATATCGAGGCCCTGTTCGCTGACATGGGCGGTCAGGTTGACCGAGCCCAGGTTGCAGACCGCGATCTCCTGATCGTTGGTGTGCAGGGTGATCTCGGTACAAAGGTTGGAGCTGTGTACCACGCCCATGTGCTGGTTGGTGTAGCGCAGGTTGCAGGGATCCTTGAAGGTGATCCAGGGATGGCCGGTCTCGAACAGCAGGCCGAGCATCTTGCGCCACAGGTCGTTCGCCTTGACCTTCTTCACTACATCCATCTCGCCACGCTCCGCCTTCTCTTCATAGGCGACGTAGGCCTTTTCGAAGGCCTTGCCTGTCAGGTCGTGCAGGTCCGGGGTCTCGTTGGGGGAGAACAGGGTCCACGCTTTATCTTCGGCGACCCGCTGCATGAACAGATCGGGGATCCAGTTGGCGGTGTTCATGTCGTGGGTGCGGCGGCGCTCGTCACCGGTGTTCTTGCGCAGTTCGAGGAACTCCTCGATGTCGACGTGCCAGGTCTCCAGGTAGGCGCAGACCGCGCCCTTGCGCTTGCCGCCCTGGTTGACCGCGACCGCCGTGTCATTGGCCACCTTGAGGAATGGCACCACACCCTGGGACTTGCCGTTGGTGCCCTTGATGTGGGCGCCGAGACCGCGTACCTGGGTCCAGTCGTTGCCCAGACCACCGGCGAACTTGGAGAGCAGGGCGTTGTCCTTGATGCTGCTGTAGATGCCGTCCAGATCGTCGGCGACGGTGGTCAGGTAGCAGCTGGAGAGCTGGGGCCGCAGGGTGCCGGCGTTGAACAGGGTCGGTGTCGAACTCATGAAGTCGAAGGAGGAGAGCAGGTTGTAGAATTCGATGGCCCGGGCTTCCCGGTCGATCTCGTTGATCGCCAGCCCCATCGCGACTCGCATGAAGAAGGCCTGGGGCATCTCGAAGCGAATACCGCTCTCGCTGTGGATGAAGTAGCGGTCATAGAGGGTCTGCAGACCCAGATAGGTAAACTGCAGATCCCGCTCCGGTTTCATCGCAGCGATCAGTCGATCCAGGTCATACTGACCGAGACGGCCGTCGAGCAGTTCCAGCTCCTCGGCCTGCTGGATGTAGCGTTTGAAGTAGCTGCAATAGCACTCAGCCATCTCTGCCTGGGTATTGACCCGGGTGCCGATACTGAGAAAATCGAGGGCTTCGCGACGCAGGATGTCGAGCAGCAGCCGGGCGGCGACCTGGGAGTAGTTGGGCTCCTGGTCGATCAGGGTGCGGGCGCTCATCACCAGGGTCTGGGAGACATCGCTCTCTTTCACGCCGTCGAACAGATTGCGGCAGGCATCCTGCAGGATGTGTGCGGGATCGACTTCAGCCAGACCGTTACACGCCTCGTTGACCAGCGCCTGCAGGCGTTCGATGTCGAGGGGGCGGGTGGTACCGTCGGCCAGGGTGACGTTGACCCGATGCTCCTCGGGAATGCCTTCGATCTCGGCGCGCTTGGCGGCCTCTTCGGCCCTTTTCTGGGTCTGACTTTCACGATAGAGCACATAGGCGCGGGCGGCCTTGTGCTCACCGGAGCGCATCAGCGACAGTTCCACCTGGTCCTGTATATCTTCGATATGGACGGTGCCGTTATCGGGCATGCGTCGAGTCAGGGCGCTGACTACCTGGTCAGTGAGTGCCTTGACGGTGTCGTGGATACGCCCGGATGCAGCAGCATTGCCCCCTTCGACGGCAAGAAATGCCTTGGTCACCGCGACTGCGATCTTGCCCGGGTCGAAATGGGTGACTTTGCCATTGCGGCGGATGACCTGGATGCCGCTCGTGCTGGCGGGCTGGGCCGGGTGTGCGGATTCCTGCATCACAGGTGGCTGGTTAGCTGCAATGGATGCGTCGCCGTTGGCTGCTTGTGTGGCCATCTCTTCTCCTGAATATGTTCGCTTTGTAGCCATCGCTGCTCCGGGACTGTGAATAGGCTGCACAGGCTTTCGAATGTCTAGTGGTGGTCTCTATATTTTGGGACAGGACTGCCGGCTGCTGCGTGTCGTTGCTTACCCTGTCTTAAAGCGGTTTCGCGGTACGGATGCCGTTGCCCTCGAAACCATTTATCATCCGTTGGCCGATTATTTTTCCGGCCTTTCGGGCTGGTTGTTGAGATGAGGAGTAAAATCCGGTTTTCAAAACCAGTAAACACAATATATATCCAATTTCGCCGATGTCAACCACAAGATGTTGTGTATGAAGCTGTGGAAAAGAGGGGCTTGTCTGTGTGTCAACTGTGGATAAGTTATGGATTATTGTGCGCTTTTACCGACAAATCATTGGCTTACATCACTGGGTAATTATTTCCTTCAGGGGGGGTGATTGGGGGTTGGTTTTTTGTAAACAAAATAGGCTGTTTGAGATCTTCCTCCATTCCGGGAATCTAATTCTTTTTCGGCCCTGAATATGATAACCGCTCCTCCTTTTGCCTGACGCTAAGGCAGCGTCTTTGTTTGGTCACGACAAATCACGGATACGACTTAAACTTTCAGCAGCTTACGGTGGGGCAGGGCCCCACCCTACGATCCATTTCGAGGTGCAGGGTGGGGGTCCTGCCCACCCATCTTTTGATGAACAAGACAAAGACTATTATGAAGCTTGTCAATGATCCTGACCTACCTGCATGGGGTAATGATGTCAGTATTGAATTGTCCTGCTAGTTCAGCTGCTTGGGATTGGAAAAAGGGTTGGCAACCACCCCCAGAATGCGTATCGTGTGGCACTGGTGAAAACCCCGAATCCCTAGGAAGTCACTATTCACCTGTTCCGCAAGCTGGGGCTGTTGAGTGGTCACTATTTATCATTGAACTGATGAGGAGTTGTTTCGATGCTGGTAAGCGAAATAATGTCAAGATCACCTAAAACGGTGACCCCGGATGCCAAGCTTCTGGAGGTAGTCTCTCTGATGTGCCTGTTTCGCTACAGCGGCCTTCCGGTTGAGGAAGACGGCAAGTTGGCAGGGATTATCGCGGAGAAGGATGTATTGCACCGGATGTTTCCCTCCCTGGAAGATATCATGGATGGTATGTCTGCACCCGACTACGACAGTATGATGTCGCAGTATAAAGATGTAGTGAATCTCAAGGTGTCCGATGTGATGACCGTCAATGTGATCTCAGTCAACCCCGATATGCATGTGTTGCGTGCAGCTACTATTATGGTGCGGCATAAATTCCGCCGCATTCCGGTTACCGATGCCGGCCGCCTGGTGGGCATGCTCAGTCTGGGTGATATTCACAAGGCAATCTTTCAGGCCAACCTTGCTGACAATTTGTGTAAGCCTTGAAGGGCTAGCGATCGAGTCTCGTCTTACCGGCCGGAAACCGGTTTGATCGAGTCAGCATAAAAAACCCCGAACCCGCAGGGCGTCGGGGTTTTTATTATCGGTTACAGTTCAGAATTCGCCAGTGGCTCCAGCGACCATCACATCGAGCATTGCCTGGTTGACACGAATGGCAATCTCGGTGAGTTCTGGTGGCAGCAGCTCACTGTTGATCAGCATATCCAGGTTCAGCATCATCAGCCAGAGTTTGCCCTCCTTGTCCTCCGCCATTGCAATGCGACAAGGCATATAAGCGGCATAGATCGGATCGTGCATAATCATCTTCCGCGCATCTTCTGGATTACAGAACTGAAAAATGTCAAGGTAGGGTGTCTTGAGTCCGCGCGCCTCCAGCTCCTTTGAAACCTGCTGTCTGGCGACATACTTCAAATTGATTTCGGCAGCGCGGGACATCAAGGCCTGTACGGCATCATCTTTTATGACCCCGTCTTTGACGCTCATTTGCACCACGGTCTGATTGATATCGGTAATATTGATTTCTGGCTGATCTGACGCCAGGGTTGTGGCAGTCATGGTAAGACTTAGCACAAATACGCGTGCCAGTGCTTTAATCGATTTCATTATCTTCTCCCGAGTATTGTTCGGTTCGTGAAATTATTATCAGTGAGTCCGTTTACTTTTTATTGCTGGGCTCCAGTGACGATATATAGGCAAGCAGTGCTTCAATATCCTGGTCCTTCAGCTCATCGAATGTTTCATCTTCAGGGTCGTCATCGTGGCCCCGTTCCTCTTTGATGTAAGCTTCGATCTGTTTAACCATATAACCGGCCGGTGTGCCAGCGAGTCGCGGTGACGCGGGCCCCGGAGTGCCCTGACCGTAATGACCATGGCAAAGTGCACAGCTTCTTGCCTGCTTCTTACCCTTTTCCAAGTCAACTGCCTGTGTGACTATCGGGAAGGTGAGTAAAAGGGTTATCAACAGCCTTTTCATATTATTTCGGCTCCAGGTTTCTTTTAAGGTCGTTCACTGCTGTCCCGCTAACTCCCTCTCCCCGAGGGAGAGGGAGTTAGCGGGACAGCAGTGAAGGTCGTTATGAAAGTCTTCAGCATGTATTGGCGATCGACACCATCACATGTGACAAGCGGTTTGATTCCAAATAAAACCGGTTTATTGAATTGATCGATTTGGGAATTAAAGAATTAAAGCTCTCCTCCGGTTGAGGGACGCATGCTCCATTGTTTTGATGGGTTGTTTGCGCATGATTCCCCTGTGGTTTGTTGTTTTTTTATCCGCGGGCATTTTCACAAAACAGCCCTGATCTTTCAATGATCATTACGCCACCAGAAGTGGGGTAATTATAAAGCCGACGTTGAGTGGAGATATTTAAAATGAATATGATAAAAGCGTAAAAAAAACTCACCCACGGTTATGTGGTTTTTAGTCAAGATGGTTTTACGGCAATCCTGTTTAATGAGTGAAATAAAGCTGTTTTTTATTGTGCCTGAGCACTTGCCTCGCTATATTGAATGTTACGGAACTTAAAAAAGCCTGGATCATGATTTCAGGATACAACGACGACGATCGAGCATATCAACTCGGATATTTATGTCCGCCAATCCTTTCAGTTTGCGAAAGTGTTGTATATGACGATTAACACCATGGGAGTCTCAATGAGAAAGTCTATCTGGGCAATGTCCTTTTTTAGCTTGATGGTGGCAGGTCAATGCATTGCTGAGCCATCGGGAGCGGCAATGCTTGAATATGAGCAGGCGATGGAAATGACGCCTGATCTGGAAAACGGCAGAAAGGTCTATCGAATCTGTGCAGTCTGCCATACCCCCGAGGGATGGGGGCTGGATAGCGGCACCTATCCTCAGGTTGCCGGACAACTGGCAACGGTATTGATTAAGCAGCTGGCCGATATCCGTGCGAGGAACAGAGATAATCCCACCATGGTGCCCTTTACATCGCCGCAACTGCTCGGTGGCGCCCAGGAGATCGCCGATGTGGCGGCCTATATCGCTCAGTTACCAATGAGTTCCCATAACGGGATGGGGCCGGGCATCGATCTGACATTGGGTGAACAACTCTACAAGGATAACTGTACCGAGTGCCACGGCGAGATGGGCGAGGGTATTCTGGATGACCATATTCCCGCGATTTATGGTCAGCACTATCGCTATCTGTTGCGCCAGTTCGAGTGGATCAAGATGGAGCGGCGCAGAAATGCAGATAAGAAGATGGTCAAACAGATCCACCGCTTTACCCATCGCGATATTCGTGCGGTGCTCGACTATGTGTCACGGATCAAGCCACCTAAGGAGAAACTGGCAACTGAGGGTTGGCGTAATCCGGATTTCCCCAATTTTGCTCGGCCATCAACAATGCATTCCGGTGCCGGGTATATGATCGATCAACGACCCACCAGACCCAGCCGTCCAAGATAAAATATAGATAGCATAAAAAAAGCGGGGCAATGCCCCGCTTTTTTTTTAAACGGCCAATCCCTGGCCGGCAGTTGATTTACATGAAAATATCGTTGGTGATATTGGTAAACCAGCTGTGGGCGTACTTGACTTCGCGAGCACGCATCTCCGCTGTTGCGTCAGTGGGCGTCAGACCGCCAGATATCTTGGTGATCTTGGATCCATCCTGAGCCAGCTGATAGACAGCTGCCACCGAGATACCCCAATCCTTGCCGACTATGGAGTAGCAGGTGTTGACGTAGGCTGGTGTACCAGGCTGCTCCTGACCGTTCAACAGGGCAGCTACGCTAGCTGCGCAGACCTTTGCTTCAGAGTTGGCCGCATAACCGGACTTCGGCATACCTTTGGCAATCGAAGCGTCACCAATCACATGAATGTTCTTGTGCATGGTGGATTCGAAGGTGTGCAGGTTAATGGGGCACCAGCCGCTGTCATTGGTCAGGCCGGCAGCAAAGGCGATCTTACCCGCCATCTGATTCGGAATGACATTCAACACATCAGCCTTCACCGTGTCATCAAAACCGGTGGTGACACTTCTAGAGCCAGCATCAACCTTAACCACGGCATTGTCGTTGGAACCCTGAGCACTGCCACGCCATTCGATCATGGAGTTGTCGGTCTCGTAGCCATACAGCGCTTTCCAACCTTGGGTGAAGAGACCCATCTTGGAGAATTTAGGCTTCGGATCGAGGATCAGGATCTTCGATTTAGGCTTGTGCTGTTTCAGATAGTGAGCAATCTGAGAGGCACGCTCATAGGGTCCTGGAGGACAGCGGAAAGGATTGCCGGGTGGTGCGATAACCACTGTGCCACCATCCTTCATCGCTTCAAGCTGCTTGCGCAGGGTGACGGTTTGAGAGCCGGCTTTCCAGGCGTGAGGAATATCCTCGGCAACCTTGGCGTCATAACCATCAATGCTGTCCCACTTGAAGTCGATACCGGGTGCAACAATACAGCGATCGTAAGGGAAGCTTTCGCCACCTGCCGTCTTCACCATCTTACCTTTGGCATCGATTGCGGTGACGACGTCATGGACTACCTTGACGCCATGTGAACCGAGTCCGCTATAACCGAACTTGATGGAGTCGATACTGCGACCGCCACCCAACACTTCGTTGGACATGTAGCAGGTGTAGTAGTGATTGTTGGCTTCGATCAGGGTGACCTCAATGGTCGGATCGGCCATACGCAGATATTTCGCTGCAGTGGCGCCACCGGTACCACCACCGACGACGACAACCTTTTTGGATGCGCCGAGGGCGATATAAGGTGTGCCCATCATGCCGATGGCTGTTGCCGCACCTGCGCCTTTAACAAAACCTCTTCGGGTAATTTTCATGTTTCTCATTCCCCTCTTATTGCTTGCCTTGGGCGTAGAAGTTGAGCAGTGCGTCAAACCCGGCATCGCCCTCTTTCTTGATCATCTGATTGACTTTTTTCTTCATCTTTTTGGTCATCTCTCGATCACCTGCCTTGTAGTCGGCCATAGTGTAATGAAGATAAGGTGTCAGCTGTCCCATCAGAATGCCAGAATCGTCTTCGGCAGAAGTGCCGTTTTCGGCATGACATTTTTCGCAATACTTGTCATGCAGTTTAGCGCCTTTCTTTGCCTTGTCAGCATCGAAAGACTGCTTGGCCATGACAAACGGCTGTTTGCTGAACAACTCGGCCATCGCTTTGATCTCGTCTTCGGAATAACCTTTGGCGATTCGTTGCATGATGGTTGATTTGATTGAACCGTCTTTGAAGCCCACCATCACCTCTTCGAAATATACCGCGGAGATACCGCCGATACTGGGTGTTGCCGGACCTGCACTCGCACCGTTTGTACCATGGCAGCCAGCACAGGTATTGGCCAGCATGTTAGCGCTGGCCCCTGTCATCAGGGGCTTTTTTTCGTCAGCCGCGAAGGCCGCGGATGATGCACTGAGAACCAGTGCGCCTATCAGGGCTTTCTTTAGATTGTTGTACGCCATGTTACCTCCTTTGGAATTAAAACAGGCTTACATTGTAAGTACAGGGTACAAAGTGCACCCTGTCACTTGATCGGAGCAGCTTAATTTCTAGGACTGCTCCTGTTGCAGTAAGCTCAGAGGGTGACCCTGTGTATACCACAAACGTGGCATCAATCCAGGCAGCTATGCTGTCCACCATCTGGGCAATGCTCTCGCTACCAACCCTGGAGAGCGAAGCGAAGGTTGGTAGACCCCGGCAGGCGTAGGGCCCGGGCAGGTATCCGCTGTCGCGTAGCGGCTCAAGAGAGTCTTTGATCTCATGATGGATTTCGGGACTTCCAAGTCCCCGAAATCGACTCGATCTTCGACAACCTGTTATGGCCCCGGAC
>JAHXHU010000230.1 GCA_025656375.1 Candidatus Thiodiazotropha sp. (ex Ustalcina ferruginea)
GCAACTGCTGAATTCATTTTTTCCTTCCTTTGCCATAAACCGGAACACTGGGAATTATAAATGAATATTTTATTCAGGACACTACACTAGAGTCCATACGGAAACACTCGCATTTATAAAGCCACGCCATCCCGACTAAGGCCCGCTACTGTCCGGAATTCATAGCGCTACAAGGCTGCACCCTACATGACTGACTCATCACCTGGATTTTAAATTTGCACCAACCGGAATGGTGAATCTAAATATTATTATTACCTGATGAGAGAAAACCTTTGATCCTCTCAACACCCTCCTTCAAACGATCCAGATCAGTCGTATAGGCAAAGCGTAGATGTGATTCGGGATGGTTGAAGCCGAAATCGAGACCTGGCGTTACCGCCACACCCCCCTCTTGCAACAGCCTTCCTGCAAATGCCTGACTGTCATCGCTCAACTCACCACACCCGGCATAGAGATAGAAGGCACCTTGAGGTGTTACGGGGATGGAGAAGCCCAGCTCACGCAGAGCAGGCAGAAGAAAATCGCGTCTCTGTTGAAAGGCTTGGCGATGCTGCTCAAGAATCTCCATGACATCAGGAGTAAATGCGCTCAATGCAGCGTATTGGGAAAGGGTCGGTGCCGATAGAAATATATTCTGTGCCAACCGGTCTATAGGATCGACAAATGAATCCGGCGCCACTAGCCAACCCAATCGCCAGCCCGTCATACCGAAAAACTTGGAGAAGCTGTTGATGACAAACAGATTGTCAGCATAACGAAGCGCCGTCCCCCCTACCTGATCATAGACCAATCCCTGGTAAATCTCATCCACGATCAATACCCCGCCCAGACGCTGCACCGTGGTATACAATCGTTGCATTTCATCATCGGCTATCAGGGTACCGGTCGGGTTGGAGGGTGAAGCGACCAACACGGCCTTGGTATCCTCCCGCCAGGCAGCCTCCACCAATTCAGCTGTAAGCTGGTAACCCGTCTCTGGTCCGACGGGTAGTGCCACCGGTTGCCCCTCCACCAACTCCACAAAGTGCCGGTTACAGGGGTAACCCGGGTCAGCCATCAAGACCGATTCCCCCGGATTGATCAATACACTCATCGCCAGTTGCAGTGCACCGGTAGCACCAGGCGTAACTATCACCCTCGATGGATCTAGATCGGTCTGATAGTAGTGGCGATAAAACCCTGAAATAGCTTCACGCAGGGCTGGAATTCCCTTCGCCGGCGTATAGTGGGTTTCACCTGAGGCAAGGGCTGCCTGTCCCGCTTCGATAATGGGTGCAGGGGTATCAAAATCGGACTCACCGATCTCCATATGGATGATTGAGCGCCCCTGGGCCTCTAATTGGCGGGCCTGTGCCAATAGATCCATGACATAAAAAGGGGCTATGCGCTGCATTCGATGCGCAACGTTGCTCATGAATGACTTCTATCGTGCAGATTTTGAAGCATGGCAAGATCAACATAGTCAAAATCGCCCACTTTACCTGACATCACATTAAAGGGCTGATTGGGTTCCCCAAGTTTGTCTATCACCAGGCTGGCGCCATTAAAATCATCGCCCATTGTGTAGCCATTGGTGGTGACCAGGATCGACTTGATTGAGGCACGGCTGGCGGATTGGACGCCGTTGTGTGAATCTTCGAAGGTGACACAAACCTCTGGTTGAAGCCCCATCTGCTGTATTGCCCATAAGTAGATGTCTGGAGCCGGCTTCTTTGAAGGTACGATATCTCCAGCAGCAATCACCTCGAACCAGCTCTCTGCCTCAAGCTCCAAACTGTGCTGCAGTAGAGCGCTGACATTGGCCGGTGTAGTGGTGGTGGCGATCGCCATCCGCATTCCAGCTTGTCTGGCCTCCTGCAATAACCGTTTCACTCCACTTCTCATGGGTATTAACCCTTCTGATAGCATCCGAGTGTAGTGGTCTGTTTTACTGGCGTGAAGTGCAGCAATAAATCCATCCAACTCCTCAGGTCTTGGAAAATCCTGATTATAATGATCCAGGTAGTGACGGATACGCTCCTTACCACCGGTCACTGCCAATAACGCTCCGTAGCGTTCTACCGACCACTTCCAGTCAAGTCCCGCATCGGTAAATGCTCTGTTGAAGGCCACTCGATGACCATCACGTTCTGTATCGGCGAGTGTACCATCTACATCAAATATCAATGCCTCTATATCAGCCATTACTGCACCTTGTTTGTCTTATTTCTGCTTATTTATTCAGGGTAATATTAACCCGGCAACCTAATATGTCGCATTCAGGGCTTCAATAATGCCCTTGTGGCATAAGGAAATCTGCAAAAAAAATGTCCTGGAGCAAGATGTAAGTGGATATCAACCTTTAATTCCACATGATATGGGCCAATCTTATGAATGGGAAAACGATTAACAAAGCCTCTCCTGTTTTGTTGTTTCGTGAAGCCCTTTCTGGTATAGATATGCGCCTTCACTGAAGAGGTACCATGAATGGCCCAGAAGAAAGCCACCACACAAGGGGCAAATACCTTCGGCATCGCCCCCTACGAGTCCGCTAAGGGCGAAGAGTATATGAACGATGAGCAGGAGGCCCATTTCCGCTCAATACTGGACGCTTGGAAGTCTAATCTCATGCAAGAGGTCGACCGAACCGTGCACCATATGCAGGATGAGGCCGCCAATTTTCCTGATCCGAATGACCGGGCGACCCAGGAGTCAGAGTTCAGTCTCGAGCTGCGCACCCGCGATCGAGAGCGCAAGCTGATCAAGAAGATTGATGAAGCCCTGGAAAAGATCGATAACCACGAGTACGGCTTTTGTGACTCATGTGGCGTTGAGATCGGAATCAGGCGACTCGAGGCCCGACCTACAGCAACCCAATGTATCGATTGTAAAACACTCGATGAGATACGGGAAAAACAGATGGGTTGAACCGATCCATATGTATCTGACAAAAAACCGGCACCAGCCGGTTTTTTGTTTTTTGGTGCGCCCATACTGAATAAAATATCGCTTAGGATAGGTGTTGCCGCCGATCAATTTAACCTGAATCCATGGGTTCAGATCTAACACTAGATGCAGAATTTCATTAAAAATCATCACCATAGGGGCCGTTTTGCCCCTTCTCCTACAGGTCCGCTCCATTTTGGCTCACTGGTTGCCGCGATGGGCAGCTACCTGGATGCCCGCAGCTGTGATGGAGAGTGGCTTGTTCGTATAGAGGATTTGGACCGAACCCGGGAAATCAACGGAGCCACCCAGCTGATATTGGAGACATTAGTGAAATTCGGATTCTGTTGGGATGGGGAGATCATCTATCAGAGCCGACGGACTGATGCCTATGCTGCAGCTATAGAAAAGCTTGCAAATAGACATCTTGCTTACCCCTGCGCCTGTACACGCAAGGAGATTACGGAGAGGGCCCTAACCGGGGTGGAGGGGGCAATCTATCCAGGCACCTGCCGCAAGGGGTTGGCTGAAGGGAGAGAAGGAAGGAGTATCCGTGTCAAAACATCGGAAGGACCCATAAACATCTCTGACGCCATCCAGGGGCCACTCATACAGCAGATCGACAGGGAGATAGGCGATTTTATCATCCGCAGAGGCGATGGTTATCATGCCTATCAGCTGGCAGTTGTTATCGATGACGCTTGGCAGGGTATCACTCATATCGTGCGTGGTGCTGACCTGCTCAGCTCGACACCCAGACAAGTTTTTCTGCAAAAATTGTTTGGGCTCTCCCATCCTATCTACGCCCATTTGCCCTTAGCTGTAGACAACCAGGGTCGAAAGCTGAGTAAACAGCATCACGATGCACCGGTTGACCCAAAACAACCGATGGATGCCCTGCTGCAAGCGCTCGCCTTTTTGCATCAACCCCTGCCGCCGCAGCGACCTAACAGCCTCGATGAGTTCTGGCGATGGGCAACCGCTCACTGGTCATTGGCAGCGATTCCGGCAATCCATCAAATTCCGGCCAGCTCTCTCAGGTATTTAAATAACTTGCGGTAGGCGGCTGGTGGACGTTCCTGCTCACGTTCGCGTCGTGCAGCCTGGATCAGTTGCCTAAGACGCTGACGATCTGTGTCGGGATATTCTGCAACAAAGTCACCAAATGCCTCACTTTCCTCATCCAACAACCTATCCCTCCAGCGTTCAAGTGCGTGAAACCTATTGACTGAAGCCTGGTGAACATTGTCGATTTCATTGATGACCTGTCTGATTGGATCGAGCTCCTCATTGCGCAGCAGCTTGCCTAGCCGTCGATAGTGGCGACGCAGGGCATTCAGCGATTTTATCTGCTTGCTCTCACGCAATGCCTCCTGCATCTCATCACTCAACGACATCCGACCCAACTGTTTGGCCGATAGTGTGGTGAGACGCTCCCCAAGATGCTGCAGCGCCAGTAATTCACGTTTGATTTCGCTCTTACTGGGCCCGTCCAGCCCCTCATCATAATCGTCATCTAGCCTGTCGATTGGATAGTCTCCACAATCAATTGCGGCGATCTCTGGCCGCGAAAATCATTCACATCAAGACGGTAGGTCAATCGCAGCTGGCGGTTAGGCTCCGATAACTGTGGTTGATTGAAGGCAATCGCATCAATTATCCAACCGCTCTCCTCAGAAGATAATTGTAACTTAAGGTGATTCTCGCCAACCACACGTTGTTGCCTGAGATAAAAAGTGCCCTCAAACAGGGGTTCTGGACAGCCTTGTCCCCAGGGGCCTCCATCTCGTAAAGCCTGTGCCAAAGTCAGATTCAACTCGTTCGGCATCAACTCACCATCAGTGAACACTACACCTTCCAGCATGGCGGGTTCGAGCAGCTCTGTTGCTGCTTGTTCAAACGCGCTCTTGAATTGGGGAAATTGCGCTGTAGAAAGGCTCAGACCAGCAGCCATGGCATGTCCACCGAAACGTATAATCATGTCAGGATATCGTGTTGCAATGCCCGCCAACAGATCGCGCATATGCAGGCCGTTTATCGAGCGCGCCGAGCCCTTGACGACATCCTCTCCACCATCGGCAAATGCGATAACGGGCCGATGATACTGTTCCTTGATGCGGGATGCCAGAATACCAATCACACCCTGATGCCAACTCTTGTCATACAAGCAAAGCCCTGCCGGTAACTCACCCTCTGTGTGGAGATGTAACTGCTCCAATGCCGATTGAGCCTGACTTTTCATCTCCTTTTCAATCGATCGCCGTGTCTGGTTAAGTTGGTCCAATGCCTGTGCCATCTTTTTCGCAGTACTCTCTGACTCAGTTAGCAGACAATCGATCCCCAGACCCATGTCATCAAGGCGGCCCGCAGCATTCAGACGTGGTCCGACCGCAAACCCGATGTCCGAGGCTACTATATTTGAGAGTGATCGCTTGGCCACCTCGATCAGTGCACGAATGCCAGGCCGGCAACTCCCTGCCCTGATCCGTCTGAGCCCTTGAGAAACCAGAACCCGATTATTGTGATCGAGTGGAACCAAATCACTGATAGTGCCCAGAGCAACCAGGTCGAGCCAATCGGCCGGGTTGGGCTCTTTTAAATGCTGATTGATAAACCAATCTGCCGCTCTCAGTCGATTAGCGAGGGCTGCCATGACATAGAAAATCACCCCGACACCGGCCAGGTGTTTACTGGAAAATGGATCACCCGGCTGATTCGGATTAACGATGACGGTTGCTGCCGGCAACTGCTCGGCTGGAAGATGATGATCGGTTATCAATACTGGAATCCCCAGTTCATTAGCCCGATCAACACCCGACAAGCTCGATATGCCATTATCAACAGTAATGAGCAGCCCCGGATTTTTCACAGCAGCCAGCTCAACGAGCTCAGGGGTCAGACCATAACCGAACTCAAATCGATTCGGTACCAGATACGAAACCTTGTCGGCGCCAAAGGCACCTAGCGCCAACATCGCCAAGGCGGTACTCGTTGCCCCATCAGCATCATAATCACCAACGATAAGGATCGATTTCTTCTGCTGCAGCGTCTGAAACAACAACTCAGCTGCCTGAGTTACCCCTTTCAATCGACTAACCGGTACTATTTTTGATAGCTCAAGCTTGAGATCATCATCATGCTTCAACCCCCGGGCAAGGTATATGCGCTGTAAAACCGGATGCATACCGGTGGAGAGGGAAATTGGCTCAGATGGCAATGGAGGCGGTAGGATCTTCACAAATACCAATTCCCCCTGGAAACTTCTGTTTGTTGCCCCCATCTAATGGGGTGGTCCATTATACGATTCTATTCTGTTTAGACTAAGCATGGAATGAAGCAGTTTTAACCCAATGCAAATGACGAAAAGATCTCTCACCCAGCCATCAAAAGTGCTCTTGATCCTGATACTGCTACTTTTGTCGGCACCTATAAACGCCAAAGTAACGGCAATTCTATCCAGTGAAAGCACTAGTCTGGATCAACCCGTTCGACTGACCCTCCAACAAGAAGGCGAGCAGGAGATGTCACCCGATCTAACTGGTCTGGAGAAGGAGTTTGATATCCTCGGACGATCTTCGCAACAGAGTATCTCTGTCATCAATGGCCAGATGTCTGCGAAACGTTCACTCTCGTTGACCCTATTACCCAAGCGGGCTGGAAAGCTGGATATTCCACCGATCAAGATGGGTGCAGAGTCAACACATCCGCTCACTCTGCAAGTGTCCGAACAACCCCAGGATGAGCCGCTTTCCAAAACACAAGGTGTGCTAGTGGAATTAAGCCTGAACAAACCCAAGGCCTATATCGAGGAAGAGGTACTACTTACCCTAAAGCTATTTCAGGCTCCCGGAATACGAGGTGAATCCCTCGATGAACCGAGCCCATCCATGCCAGACACCCAGATGAAGCTGCTCCAAGAGGAACACTACAATAGTGAACGAGAAGGTATCAAATACCGTGTTTTGGAGCGTAGATATGCGGTTTTTTCCTATCAAAGCGGAAACCTGGAGATCGGCGGGGCTAGGTTCCGAGGTCGTACCGGTAAGGATGCCCTGTTCTCTCTGTTCAATGATCCTTTTACAACACCGCGAAAGGCCCCTCGTATCGTCAGAAGTGAATCCAACAAGGTTAATGTCGAGATCCTGCCGATACCCCAGAGCTTCAAAGGCAAGTACTGGTTACCAGCCAGGAATTTTCAGATCGTAGAAAATAGTATAGAAGATCAGACACCATTTTTCGCCGGTAAACCACTGACCAGACGCATCATGGTCTTTGCAGACGGCTTGATGTCGAGTCAGCTGCCGAATATCGAGCAAGCATTACCAAATGCAATCAAACAATACCAGGAGAGACCACAGTTTAACGATACACCCACTAGAACAGGTATCAGCGGCAGTCGCAAGAGTAGCCTAACATTGATTGGGACAGAGCCTGGACACTATGACCTACCTGCCATTGAAATCCCCTGGTGGAACACCGAATCTGATCGTCAAGAGGTGGCTCAATTACCTGCCCAACTGCTGGAGATTCTGCCCAATCCCACAGCATCATCTCCCTCTCTCCAACAGCACCCCCCCCCTCAAGCTGCGTTAGAACACTCCCCGCTTGTTAGCGAGGATGAGGTAAGGTCTACTCAGGAACCATCACTACCAGAAGAGACACTTAGTAGAGACTATTGGCTCACCTGGCTGTTAGGAATTGCCTGGCTGGCGACCCTGTTCGCCTGGTGGTACACTCGTCACAAAAATCAGTCTCATCAAGATGTGCCGATAGACACGCCCACCAAACAAGACAATCCGGATCAGCGTGCATTGGATGAGGCGCAGGAACGCATCCAACAGGCCTATGCCAATAACGAGGCAATTGCAGCCCGCTCCGCCTGGTTGGATTGGGCTCAGCTAAAATGGCCGAAAAATCCCCCAAACAATCTAACGCGTCTAGCCAAACGATGTGGAGAAGAGGTATCGCAAGCGGTTACCCGCTTGGAGCGTGCTCTATACAGCCCTTCGGCGGAACCTGATTGGACTGGCTACGATGTACTGAGACTGATCGAACAAATGCAACAGGAGAAGCAGCAGGAACCACAACAGGAGCGATTGATACCGCTAAATCCCTAAATCGGTAACTGTCCGAAAGTGTCCAATTTCTCAGTAGCCAAGTCATACAGGCATAGGATAGGGTAGAGGGAATTCAGTGAGTTACCGGATTCCGGCATGCGCAGAGAAGACGGGTAGTGTGGCATCTGTACAGATAAAGATTTGTCCTCAGGTGAGGAGCTAACTCTCTTCCCAACCACCGTAATCGAACGTGATCTCTTCATGAGGCTCGATATCCTGCAGTGCATAGAGATCAAAACCATCGAACTCGGCATTTCCTTCATCCTGATGGTTCAGATAGCGCAATAGATTTCTACCACTACGGCCCACAGGTTCCTTTTTCTCCTCAAAGACCCACAGCACATAGGTGCCATCTCGCTTAGCCGTAGGTCCTTCGTAGGTACCGATGAAGTCACCCTCTCCAATAGAGGTTTTTGCAAACAGGCCACTACCGTGAATTTGTGAAGGTGCCCGATAAACTGTATTACCCAGACGTATTTTTCTTTTCTTGGCCATGCTGCAAACTGCCTTTCTCTCTCTCTACCGGCTGAACGATTGGGCATCCATCGCCATAGACTGCCATGATTGAACGTAACTCTTTGAGAACCATCTGTCTGGCCAAATCGTCAAATTCTTTCAATTCAGGTAGGATCACCCCTTGCGTCAACAAATGGATATCCTCACGTACTGATCGACACCCTTTTTGACATATGGCCTCGACACTTTGATCTATCAAATCTCTTCGCATGAACTCCAACTTGCATATACTGGGCCGTATTTGGTTAGTATATGTCCTGTTCGGATTGATCCAAATCATCTATACCGTACCGGGAACCATACTGCTATTCAAATTTCTAACAAGATTCAATAGGATTCGATCCTGAACAACTATTCACAGACCTGAAGGACAGAACATGCCCTGGATAAATCGCCTTTTCATACTTCTACCACTGCTATTTTTAAATGCCGCCCACGCTGAATGGGGCGAAGGATGGGATCCCATCGACCCTCCTGTCGCAACAACTGCGTCAGAAGGTAAAGTAGAAGTAATTGAGTTTTTCTGGTACGGATGCCCCCACTGTTATCATATGGAGCCCCAATTGGAAGAGTGGCTCAAGAACAAGCCTGAAAATGTGGAATTTATTCGTATCCCCGCACCATTGAACAGTAAATGGACAGTACATGCACAATTTTTCTATGCCGCAGAAATACTGGGCTTGACTGAAAAACTGCATAACCCGCTGTTTACCGCTATACACGATAAAAAGCGTAAACTCTACGACAAAGACTCACTCATCGATTTCGCCGTTGAGCATGGTGCAGACAGACAACAGTTTATCGATGCCCTGAACTCCTTCGGGGTCTACGTAAAAGTACAAAACGCACGAAAACTGGGACAGCGCTATCAACTGGATGGCGTCCCAGCCATCGGTATCAATGGAAAATACAAAACCAGCGGCAGTCTTGCCGGCACGTACAGCAAGATGTTTGAAATAGTCACACAATTGGTCTCCAAGGAATTAAACACTACCCCTTGACCAACCAGGCACCACCCTTCTTTAGAAATTGCCTGAGATGCTCGGAGAAATCATCCACCACCGATTCCCTGACACTGGGCAGAGAGATTAATCTCTCTGCCCAGTCGGCTATCGGCTTAGGATAGTTCACTTTTGCAGCCTGATGAAATCCAGCATATAGATCAAGTCGCATAAACAAAGGTGCATAGGCAGCATCGACCAATGTAAAGTGGTCTGGATGGCCAAACAACTGCTGCTCAAGTGGTAACATCAGTTGCTGCAAGTCGTTCTCAAGCTGCCGCTTTTTTTCAGCCAGCATTTCCCTATCAGCCGCCATCGCCATACCATGCTGCACCATCAATAGTGGTGAACCAAACTCAATCCAGGCTTTGTGTTGAGCCCTTGTTAAATTATCCTTTGGATGGAATCTGGGTGAGTAACTCTCATCAAGAAAGTCGAGGATCACCGATGATTCAAACAACACCTCACCATCCACGAGCATCAAAGGCACCTTACCCATCGGGGATAACCGTTTGAACCATTCGGGTGGCTGCTCCAAATCGATATATTCGAGTTGGTATTTAATCTGCTTCTTTTTCAGGAGGATCACAGATCGCTGTACAAAGGGACATAGTGCAAAACTAACCAGTTTAATATTCACAGTACAACCTATCTCAGAGTAGTGAGCACATTATGTGTGTAGACACTTCAATAAGGAATATAATGACTGAATAATCACGTTTTCAATCACATTAATTTTACAGCCATTCAATTCAAACTCCGATAAATTAATACTTTCTTTCTTTTAATCAGTAAGTTAGGATAATATATACGATTACATGGAAGAGGCAAACAGCTGGTAACTCAATCTATTTCAGTTAATTTACAATTTGTAACAAATTCTGTATTTTGTGGCTTAGTTGGCAGTCTAACCAATTCATGGATGACCTTTCATATCATTCAAATTTCGTGGTACTGAACTCCCTGGGGCAGTCGCACACCACCATCCCACCCATATGGACACTGGTTCAGCGGGTGGAGAAGTGGATTTGTGTATGGATAGTGTGTGGGAAGAACACTATTCAGTGTAATTTTACTGTGACGGTCAGTAACAATCCGTCGATTTTGCGTCCTGCTTGTGTAGCAGATAGGAAAAGTGACTATTCTCTTCCCTTATGAGCAACAGATAAGCCTAGGCAGTACGACAAATATGGCAACAGTCAATCCAACCGGTTTAAGAGTTCCAGACCAAATATCCCCCCCGCTGGAGCCCCCTTCTTTTTAGATGATAAGAGGGTTGCTGCATGGGGCAGGGAGCTTCCCGTTGCAAATGTAGGTGAGACATCCCGTCTACTCTTCCAAACATTGCGCGAATTTAATCGAACCCGAATAGCGAGTGTTAAACGGATAAATAGTGCGGAAAAACTGCGCGAACCGATGACTTATGTAGCATCGAATCTGAATAAACACTATCTGGGTATCCGATTCCCCTTGAGAGAGAAAGCTCACAAAATAGCCATTCTCAATCGAGAATTACATAGTGGCATGGCGACTGCCTATAAAGCAGCGATCATTGATCTGGTGATGAAAAGTCAAGGCGTGCCTGATCTACCTCGCCTCACCCTCGCTATCCATCGCTGTATCAGCTATCTATCGAGGGTCATTCTTCAGTCTGTAGTGGTCTACGATCCCTACCCGAAGCGAACTTGGCGGGAATTGCATATTCTTCATCGCTTGTCCAGCCGCTATGAAATCGGCTCGAAAACCGTTGAAGATAGTTTTGAGCCGAATGGCAAGAAATCGAGTATTGACGAGATCTACTGTCGTTGCCTGCTATTCTCCCTTGCTTCACCCTA
>JAHXHU010000104.1 GCA_025656375.1 Candidatus Thiodiazotropha sp. (ex Ustalcina ferruginea)
TTTGTTGATCAATGACTTGTCGCGATTTCATTGTATCAAAACAAGGGGGGGTTCAGGCCTTTCTCGTTAAGTATTTATGGGACAGCAGTGATATAGGATACTAATTTAGAATCCTGTATATCTTCGATAGCGTCTCAGAAAAGGCCAATAGCAGAATATACCAATGTAGTGTCCCACACGAGAAATATCAGTGACTTCGGTCTTCCATGCACAGTTTTAAGGAGGCTTGCCATTCAGGCATTTTTATACCAAAGGTCTCTTCCAACTTTGTATTGTCGAGCACTGAATAGGCTGGACGTCTCGCGGGTGTGGGATATTCATGGGTCGGTATTGCTTGGATGCGACACTCCACATCCATCAGTTCCCGTATTCGACAGGCAAAACCATACCAGCTGGTTTCTCCTCCAGCCGTCAGGTGGTAAATGCCTTGCAGTCGTGCAGAGTCGGCAAGGTCCAAACACAGTTGATTCACTATCTGTGCCGTTGCTTCAGCAATCATCCGGCTCCAGGTCGGTGCGCCGATCTGGTCATCCACCACACTTAGCTGATCTCTCTCTTTAAAGAGCCGCATCATAGTCTTCATAAAATTGAAGCCATGATTTCCATAGACCCAGCTGGTACGAAAAATCAGTGCATTTGCCCCACTGGCCAGAAGTCTCTGTTCACCATCCAGCTTAGTCTCGCCGTAGACACTGAGGGGACCGGTGGCCTCCTCTTCCCGATAGGGTTTGCTGGTCTTACCTGAAAAAATAAAATCGGTTGAGTAGTGGATCAGGGTCGCGCCTTGTTCAGCAGCCAATATGCCCAGCTGTTCTGGTGCTTCGGCATTGAGCTGGCGCGAAAGCTCAACCTCTGCCTCTGCCTTATCTACCGCAGTGTGAGCAGCTGCATTAATGATGAAGTCCGGACGTATTCGCTGAATCAGCGCTGTGACAGCATGTCTGTCCAGGAGGTCCAGAGCCGGACCATAGCCGCCACATAGCGACGTAGCGACTACTTCACCAATAATCCCCAGGGTTCTTTGCAACTCCCAACCCACTTGGCCATCACAGCCAATCAGAAGAATTTTTGGTCGATCCGCAGTCACAATCATCCTAGAATCCACAGTTAAACATGGATTTGTGGGAAATCCCGGCGTACCCGGCAAGGCGTCGTTCGCCGTTAATGGCTATTCCCTTAACAAGAACGACAACGCAGTTGGGTGCGTCGGGATTTTTTACAAATTCATGTAGCGTTTCAAAGTTCACCCAATGGGTAAGGAAAAAACGCACTATTTGATTTGGCATATCATTACCTACCTTGCGTTAGATATCAGCGGTTAACTGTGGAATCTAGGATTATAAATATCCTTAGGGTTGGTAGTGAGGAAGTTGTTCGACAGGTATCTCATTCAGGAGAGGGGCATCACGATCTTTATCAGCGAGAACAGGGCTCAGATTGCCAGGCCACTCGATTCCAATCTGAGGGTCGTCCCAGCGTACGGAAAACTGGGTTTCCGGATGATAGTAGTCGGTACACTTGTAGGAGAAGATCGCGTCTTCACTCAATACCAGATAGCCATGGGCAAAACCGATCGGTACATAGAACTGATGGTGGTTGGTCTCTGACAGGTGCACGCCGACCCATTGACCGAACCAGGGAGATCCTCGACGCACATCAACAGCAACGTCAAATACTTCGCCGCGTATGACCTGTACCAACTTACCCTGACCAAATGGATTTTGAATGTGCAGGCCACGCAGTACACCACGTTGCGAAAAGGCTTGGTTATCCTGTACGAATCCCCTTGGCAAGCCTTGTTCCTCGTAACGATCAGCCTGCCAGCTCTCCATAAACCAGCCCCGTTGATCCCCGTAAACCTGCGGTTTTAGCACCACCACACCAGGTATCTTTGTCTGATTCAGCACCATGATTACATTTTTCTCTCACACAGACTAAGCAGATATTGCCCGTAGCCGTTCTTGCTGAGTGCTTCGCCCATTCGCTGCAAGTCAGCGACACCAATCCATTGTTGGCTGAAGGCGATCTCCTCAGGACAGGCAATCTTCAATCCCTGACGCATTTCGATCGTCTCGATAAAGTTACTTGCCTGAATAAGGCTCTCGTGGGTTCCTGTATCAAGCCAGGCGATACCTCTTCCCATTTTCTCTAACTGTAAATGACCCTTGGCGAGATAGAGTTTATTCAGGTCGGTAATTTCCAGTTCTCCACGCGGAGAGGGCTTCAGGGAGGCAGCCAACTCTGTCACCTGTTCATCATAGAAATAGAGTCCGGTCACAGCATAATTGGATTTTGGTATATCAGGTTTCTCTTCGATACCGATGACGTGACCACCCTCACCAAACTCTACAACACCGTAACGTTCCGGGTCCTTAACCCAGTAGCCGAAGACAGTAGCCCCTACAGTATGAGTGGCAGCGCGTCTCAATGACTCAACTAAGCCATGGCCATAGTAGATATTGTCTCCTAGAATCAAACAACAAGGGTCACCCGCTATAAACTGCAGACCGATCAAAAATGCCTGAGGCAGTCCACCTGGATCTGGTTGCACAGCATATTCAATCTGTATCCCCCACTGATTTCCATTGCCCAACATACCTTCAAACAAGGGGGCATCCTGGGGTGTAGTAATGATCAGAATCTCCCGAATCCCTGCCAACATCAGTGTCGACAGAGGATAGTAGATCATTGGCTTGTCATAGACAGGTAGTAGCTGTTTTGAGATCGTCAAGGTAAGTGGATGAAGACGGGTACCCGAACCGCCCGCTAAAATAATACCTTTTGAAACTTGTTTACCCATCATCCCTGTCCCAATCTCTCGCCTCTGTAGCTACCGTCCAGTACCCGTTGGCACCAGGCCGTGTTGTCCAGATACCAACTGACTGTTTTACGCAGACCTGTCTCAAAGGTCTCTTGGGGAGTCCATCCCAATTCCCGCTCCAGCTTACTGGCATCAATAGCATAGCGTTGGTCGTGACCCGGTCGATCCTTAACAAATTCTTTCAACTGATTGTGCGGTCTATAGGGCGAATCAGGCACCAGCTCGTCCAGCAATTTACAGAGCGTCTCAATCACTTCAAGATTGGTCATTTCGTTATTACCACCCACGTTATAGACCTCACCGGGTCTACCCGCTTCGAGTACCCGCCAGATGGCACTGCAATGATCTTCAACATAGAGCCAATCCCGCACATTACTGCCGTCACCATAGATCGGCAGCGCTTCACCCGTGAGCGCCTTCTGAATAAACAGCGGGATGAGTTTTTCAGGGAACTGGTAAGGACCGTAGTTGTTGGAGCAATTGGTGGTGAGCACAGGCATTCCATAAGTATGATACCAGGCACGCACCAGATGGTCCGATGCCGCTTTCGAGGCTGAATAAGGTGAATTCGGCGCGTAGGGTGTGGTCTCGGTGAACATACCTTCTGCACCGAATGAGCCATAGACCTCGTCGGTAGAGACATGTAGAAATCGAAAATCTGCAGCCTCATCGGGTGCCAGTTTCGACCAATAGGCCCTCGCGCATTCCAACAAGTTAAAGGTTCCGCCGATATTGGTATCAATAAACTCTGCAGGGCCATCAATGGAGCGGTCTACATGGCTTTCAGCCGCAAAGTTCACAACTGCAGCAGGACAAAACCGCTCGAACAGATGAGTGACTAAATCTTTATCTTGAATCTGCCCCTGGATGAACTGATGACAGGGATTTTCCTGGAGTGACTTGAGCGTATCCAGGTTGCCCGCATAGGTCAGTGCATCAAGATTGACCACCTGCAGCCCCTGCTTGGCCATGAGATGGTGGACAAAATTACCGCCAATGAAACCGGCACCGCCGGTCACGATTATGGTTTTCATTCTATAATGCCATTAATTTCAGTATGTTACGACAAATCCATGTCATCCATGACTGAGGCATTATACAGAGAGTCGACACTGCCAACTATGTGATTTTTCGATATTTATTATTTGGAACCTGAATCCGTGAGTTCATCAGGGCACATCGCACAAGCTCTTGAACCCGCGGATTCAGGTTGAAACCAGATAAACCTAAACCACTTCATGTTTCATTCTGGGATCTTTTTAAGCAAGGCTTTCGCATCTTCAATACCATCGAAGTTTTTTTCAGCCGATAGCGCAGAAACAGTATGACGTTTAGCAATATCCATTCGACCCTGTCGATAGTAAGCAAGTCCAAGGTGATAATCGATTTCAGGAATACCTGAATCAGCCCTAGCCGCACGCTCAAGTATTGAGATCGCCCGATCCAGCTCTCCTCGCTTGATATAGACCCAGCCAAGCGTATCAAGGATGATTGGGTTTTCCGAAAGTTCAAAACCCTCAACCAGTCCCAGTGCCTGATCCAGTTTCTCCTGGTCTGGCTCTCCCTTGAGTAGAATCATAGCGAGATTATTCGATGCCAATAGGTGTTTCGGATTCTTCTCAAGAATTCTTTGATAGATTTGAACAGACTCTCCCGGCTGACCTCTCACAGTTGAAATATTCGCTAATTCCACGCCTAAAACCGGGTCTTCCGTTTTGTCAAAGCCCTGCTTCAGAAGTGCCACTGCCTCAGCTTTTTTTTCTTCCAGCAATCTGATTTTAACCAGATTTCTATAGGGTGTTGACCACGCCGGCTTAATAGCGATTACCTGCTTAAAGGCACTTTCTGCCTCTGACAGTTGCTTCTGAGAGAGATGTACCTCACCCTTCAGATTTATGGCAAGGAAGTGGTTGGGATTCGTCTTGATTACCCTGTCAATGCGTTGAAGGGCATCATCAGGCTTCTTCAACGCAAAGTAGCTTTTTGCCAGAGCGACCAATGCCTCGATCGAGTCGGGTTTTAACGCCAAGGCTTTCTCAAGATCAGCAATACTCTGAGAAAACAATCCCCTCTCCTGAAGAGAGACACCCCGGTAGTAATAGCCCAGTGGATTCTGCGAGTGTTTAGCGGCAAATATCTCTGCGATAGCTGCCAGCTCTTCCCATTGTTTGAGCTTGTCGCGAACCATTGCAAGCCCCTGAAGGACTTTCAGGTTTTCAGGGGCAAAACGACGCATCTTCTCCAGCACGACAACCGCATCATCAAGCTCACCCGTGTTGATCAGCAGTTGTACCAATTCAAAGTTGGCAGCCGTCTCCTCAGGTTGGATCTTGATCGCATCCTCCAAACCCTGTCTCGCCAGTTCAACTTCACCTTTTTTCAAATGGGCACGAGCCTTCAGACGATGCGCCTTGACGTAGCCTGGGTCTTCCCGTAACAAAGTACGCAGATCCGCAATACCTTTGTCGGGATCATTGCCCATCAAGGCAATGCCGGCACGTATCAACAGGGCATCCTTATATTTAGGATCAATGACAAGAACCTCTTCAATCAGTTTCCCGGCTTCCTGTAGTGCCTCATCCTTGATCAGGATACTTGCCGTGATTGTCCTGGCCTGGAGACCCTCTGTTGTCTGATCGGCTAACCTAATAACACCGGAAAGTATATCGAGTGCCTCGGATTTGCGATTCACAGCCAGATAATACTTTGCCAATTCGAGTTTTAAAGCGTAGTTGTCAGACGTATTGCCGGCATACTCATGCATCAGTGATTCGGCACTCTCCAGCTCACCACTATTCTTAAGTAGAGAAATAAGCGCCAACTTTGCATCCGTGTTATCCGGTAGATACTCAATGGCCTGCTTGAGTACTTTTTCAGCCTGCCGGATATCTCCTTTTTCCTTATAGTAGTTGGCAAGGTGTAAACGATTTTGCAGTTCATTCGGCTTTTGTTTGATCAAATCGGATAAGACGGAAACAACACCTTGTTCGTTTTTTACCTGCGCATAGAGACGCGCCAACAGCAGATAAGAAGCGACACGCTCTTTGTTCTTAGCAAGTGAATTCTTAGCGATTTTAATAGCCCGCTCCAAATCACCCTGGTCTGCATAGAGTGCCGAGAGCAGTGAGGCGGCCTCAGGATTATTTGGATCCGACTCGATAGCCGCTAAAACCTCACTGATAGCTGCGTCTTTATCCCCCATCTTGGCTTTGGTAAAGCCCTTCAAAACCAATGCAGAGGAGTGAGCAGGCTCCACCTTCAAGGCAGCTTCAGCCGCTGCAAGCGCTTTCTCCTCTTCACCTGCCATAGCGTAGATTGTGCCCAAATGAACCTGAGCATCCACATGATTCGGATTGAGTTCTGTCACCCTGAGAAAGAGCGCATAGGCCTTGGGCCAGTTTTCCTCTTTCTCCTCAATCTGCCCAAACATGAAGTAGGCATCAGCATCCTTAGGATCGATCTGCAGCACGTTTTTGAATTCCAGTCGTGCCTTGGTGAAGTTGCCTTGATCAAAGAGATTCATACCACGATTGAAGTACTTATCTTTACGTTCGGCTGTATCTGAGCAGGCTGACAATAGCAGCACCGCGAGTGAAATAAGGCTGAAAAGCGTGGCTTTAAATAACTGAAGCTGAAAGGATCTTTTCATTGAGTAATCCTATGCAATCTATAAAACCTTAGCGGGTGATTTTGAGGGATATGGGTGATTTAATCTACACCAAATGACTCTCACAATGATGCTAAGTATGTAAAAGATGATGGAATTCACTCAACAAGCCAATTGGTCCCAGGGTGAATACCTCAAAAACCCAAGGATGTACCCCATTGAACTGCCCTGTAGGGTGCCAGCCTGCCGCACCATCTTCGCGAGAAATTTAGGCTCCTAGATGAGAACAGCAGCTTGATTATTCAGGGATATAAGGCTCGAGAATAGGCACAACCTCGCCCGCAAATTCAATAAGGCGTCGATCTCCGTCTGCCCAGTCCTCTGTTGCACCTATCGTGGTCGTCAGTCTGACCAGAGCACCATCAGTACGGTGTTTGGTCAATCCATCCTGGAAAAGATACCACTTCACCAGCCACTCATTGGTTATCCCACGCCCCCGCTGCTGAAACCAATAGTAGACAAGCTGCTTGAATTCGCCTCGCTTGATGACCAACCTGTTGACCTGTAAAGGCTGTCCGTTCATCTCCAAACCAGGAATGCCAACTTGAGTCACTTCCTCAATTTTCCAGCCGCCACCCGGAATGCAGGAACGTGGACTATGAGCGGCAGAACCCGCTTGCTGGGAGGCATAGTAGGCCACGTAGAAATTAACCCTTGATCCCACCGGATTGACATAGTCCCCGATCAGATAATCATCCAGTTTCAACGAATCAAGGTAAATCTCCTCTAAACGCCCATCACTGCCCTTCCATACACCAACATGCAGGGGAAACTCGCTAAAGGCTTGACGTTCTGCCTGGATCTCTTGCTGTGCCTGGACATAAATTGAACTCAACCCAATCAGAACAACAGAGGCCAGGATACCGTAGTGTACGTCCGTTACAGGCCTGGCACGGTATTCAATGCCCGCCGGAAGCGCCTTGGGTAACTCCAGTCCGAACACCTCTGAGAATCGACGCCTGCTGCCACCCACACGAGCCAAAAGCGCCATCTCCAATAGCAGAATAAAAAAGCAGGCCATGAAGATGACCCAACCTTCAAAATAGTGTAAGAAGCCATCGGCCTGTTCCTGGCCCCAATTATCGACCAGAACACCGATAACACCAATCCTTAAGCTATTCATAAGGATGGTGATAGGGATGCTGGAGAGAAATACAACCACCCTTTTCCAGCGTTCAACCCGATAGAGATAAGCCGCCAGAAAGGCAAGGCTTACCAAAGGGAAAAGATAACGCAGTCCATTACAGGCTTCGACCACCTGGAGCTTGTAATCGCCTAAATCGATGACGTTTCCTTCGAGAAAAACACTGATACCGAACCAGCGAATCACTTCCACTCCCAGATCAGAGGAGATGAGCTGTAGTTTCCCTGAAAGATTATTGTAAATAAACGAAGGAAGCGGAACGATGAAAAAGAGTAGAAAAAGGGGACCGGCAACCAACTTGAATGCCTGCCATCCCATCAGCGCATAGGCAAGACCCAACACTGATAGCACTAAAGCATACTGGACCAAAGTAAAAGTAGTGGCTATCTCCCCCAGGAAGAAGAGAAAGCCAGCGACCAGAAGTATAGCAACGCCAAACCAGGAGGGAGTGAACTCCACCTCAATCAAACGATCCCTGCGCTGCCAGATCAGATAGGCAGAGATAAAAGGAAGAAAATAGGCATAGCCATACTCCTCCTTGCCACTCCAGCGAGCGAGCATATCTGCAATGCCGTCCCAGAATCCATAGGTCAGGAGAATGGCAGAAACGCCAACCAATCCCCAAATCATAGGTGGGCTGCTCCAGCCGGTAAGTGTGGTCGGTGTCGCCATGTAAATAGTTGTTTAGTTATCGCTGCGTATGTATACCATCAATCCAAGTTTGAATCCGAATCATATTCTTCACAGGTTCACATTCTCATATGTTCTCTGTTTGCCAGGAACCACTGATAGGTACGTTGGATTCCTTCATTCAATGAAGTTTCAGCCTGCCAACCAAGAGAAGTCAAGCGACCAACATCCAATAGCTTTTGAGGTATTCCATCCGGTTTACTTGTATCGAACTCAAGGCACCCATGATATCCAATCACTTCACCGACCAATTCAGCAAGTTCTCCGATAGAAATATCATCCCCCACACCGATATTCACCCTATCGGTAAAACCGTTCTTGTTCATCACATAGACACAAGCATCGGCCATATCATCCACATAGAGAAACTCCCGGCGTGGTGTACCCGTCCCCCACACAACAACCTTTTCATCCCACTGCTCTTTCGCCTCGTGAAATTTACGAATCAGGGCAGGCAAAACATGGGAATTCTGCAGATCGAAGTTATCATTGGGTCCATAGAGATTGGTAGGCATCACAGAGACATACTCTGTCCCATACTGGCGATTATAGGCTTCGCACATCTTAATACCTGCAATCTTGGCGATTGCATAGGGCTCATTGGTCGGCTCCAATGACCCTGTCAGAAGATACGCTTCCTTCATGGGCTGTGGACAGTGCTTGGGGTAGATACAGGAACTGCCAAGAAACATCAGCCGCTTCACGCCATTGGCGTAGGCGGCTGAAATGACATTGAGCTCTATGGCAAGATTATCAACAAGAAAATCCACCGGGTAGGTATTATTTGCGTGTATGCCACCAACTCGGGCTGCAGCAAGAAAGACATAGTCCGGCTTTTCGCTGTTAAAGAATCTTTCAACTTCATCGCGATTTGTTAAATCTAGCTCTGCATGAGTACGCAAGAGAAGATTAGCCAATCCACTCTTTTTCAACCGCTCGACGATGGCTGCACCCACAAGTCCACGGTGTCCGGCGACATAGATCTTTGCATCCGCTTCCATTGCTTGACCCCCTATCACTCGAAATAGCGATAAGAACGGAAACCGGCTTTTTCAATCACCACATCCTTCTCAGCGAGGGCCTGATCCTCTCTGGCCATTTCAGAAACGAGTTCAGTGAAGGTAATCTCCGGCACCCAGCCCAACTCATTCTTAGCCTTACTGGGATCACAAAGCAGTGTCTCCACCTCTGTGGGGCGGAAATAACGTGGATCAACCCGCACAATCACAGTTCCAGGTTGTGGACCTGTGTCGTTTGTATTTGCTTCAACGATCCCCTGTTCATCCAGTCCCTCTCCCTCCCAGCGCAACAATATGCCCATTTCCTTAGCGGCAGCGTCTACAAATTCGCGCACTGAATGCTGCTCACCGGTACCGATAGCGAAATCATCAGGCTGCTCCGTTGCAGCATCAACCACTGCATCTTCACATAGTCATGAGCATGACCCCAATCTCTTAGTGCATTCATATTTCCCAGATAGAGGCAATCCTGTAAACCAAGACGGATTCGCGCCATGGCCCGGGTAATCTTACGTATTACAAATGTTTCGCCTCTTACCGGTGACTCATGATTGAATAGGATGCCGTTACAGGCATACATCCCATAGGCCTCGCGGTAGTTGAGTGTAATCCAATAGGAATAGAGTTTTGCACAGGCATAGGGAGAACGGGGATAGAAGGGGGTGGTCTCTCGCTGTGGTGTTTCTTGAACCTCACCAAACAATTCCGATGTAGATGCCTTGTAAAACCGGGTCTTCTTCTCAAGACCAAGAATTCGGATGGCCTCAAGTAGTCTCAGGGTGCCAATCGCATCTGCATTGGCAGTGTATTCAGGTGTTTCGAATGAGACCGCCACATAGCTCTGCGCGGCCAGATTATAGATCTCGTCCGGTTGTATCTCTTGTATAACACGAATGAGGTTTGTTGAATCCGTCAGGTCACCATAATGCAATATGAAATCCCTTTTCTTTGCATGTGGGTCCTGATACAGATGGTCGATCCGATCCGTGTTGAATGAGGAGGCACGGCGTTTTAATCCATGTACTTCATATCCCTTTTTTAGAAGAAATTCTGTTAAATACGCGCCATCCTGGCCAGTAATTCCTGTAATGAATGCCGTTTTCATACTCTTCCCTATCGAATACTTAAGAGTTGTTTAAAAAAATATATGATAAATCTAGGATTATGGATTGCATGCCGCTTCCAAAGTCTATTAGGTTCTGAAAGTAATCGAAATAGCCACTCTAATCCTATATTTTGAATCCATCGTGGTGCTTCCATTTTTGTTCCGCTCAAGAAATCAAATACTGCACCAACACCCACCATAACTGCATTTACTTTTCCCTTATGCTTGGCCATCCATATTTCCTGTTTAGGACAACCTAAACCTACAAGCAAGATTTGCACGTTTGCATCATTAATCATTTTCACGTACTGATTATCCTGTTGTTCACCCAACGCATGAAAAGGCGGTGATATTCCACAGCCAATTATAATACCTTGATACTCTTTCTTTATGATAGATACTATTTTTGCTACCGCTTCTTCTGTTCCACTATATAATCCAATGACTAGTCCTTTATTATTTGCATGCTCTAGAATTGAACGCGTTAAGTCCGCCCCCCTAATTTGCTGACTATATTTACTTCCAAGTAATCTCATGCCTACAGCCAATGGCATACCATCGGGCACAACCTGATCTGAACTATTTACAATATTTTGAAAAGACGATTTGTCAAATGCTTCCATACACATATGGACATTAGATACACAGATATACTTGCTTTCTCGTCTATTCGCCCAATCAATAATTAAAGCGAGTGACTTGTCAATAGACATTTCGTCGACTCGCATTCCTAATATGTATTTGTGGTTAAATGATGGATTTACAAAGATATTGCCTTTAGATAATCATGTCTGATATTTGCAATCATTTTTTTGAATTGATGTATGATGAATCACTGCTGTCCCATAAATACTTAACGAGAAAGGCCTGAAAACCCCCTTGTTTTGATACAATGAAATCGTGACAAGTCATTGATCAATC
>JAHXHU010000184.1 GCA_025656375.1 Candidatus Thiodiazotropha sp. (ex Ustalcina ferruginea)
AACTGTTATTCGGGGATCCACCAGATCCCGATATTTCACCACTTCAATCCAGGCTGCTATTCTCATGAATATTTATGGGACAGCAGTGTAAAGATATATCACTTCTCTCTCTCTATTGCCCTCCTGGAAAAGTCTACGCAGTATGGGTAGCGCTTTTCTATATTCCATATCTTGGAAATAGTTTCGGGCAGATAAGAGCCTGCTCTCAGATGCTCTCTCTTTCTCTTCGTTATCAAGAAAACCCAAATCGAATGGCGCAATGGTTGTCTTCAGGATTGCTGCCACACCCGCACCGCTGATCAATCCACCCAGATGAGCCAGATAATTGATATGGCTCTCTGTATAGATCAATAACTGGAATAGCTCATTTCCGATCCACAAGGGTAGAAGCACGATTGCTGGTAAAGCCACATAGTCGAAGTAAATGCCGATAGAATAGAAAAAATGGATCTTTCTCAATCCGTAGATCACAGCATACATTCCCATCAATCCTGATATGGTCCCAGAGGCTCCGATTCCTGGTATGAGACTGAGACTGTTGGCATTGAATAGGAAATCGAAGGCAGCGGATCCAACACCGGTTAGGAGATACAGCAATAAGAATCCACCTCTTCCCATTACTGCCTCAACCAGGATTCCCAAGGCAAGAAGAAAGATCATATTCCCTATCAGGTGGAGAAAACCAGCATGAAGAAACATGTGACTAAAAAGCGTTAACCAGGTTGGATGAGCTGTACGTAAACCGTATTGGACATAAGTGATGGCTTCGTATAGCGAATCGAACTGGGCACGTGTTTCAACCCAGGCGCTGTAGTTATCATCTTGTGGGTCAATTACGCTGCCCTGACGCAAACGTTGCAAAAACTCAACATCTGTCTGAATCCCTAACATTTGATCAGCCACATTAGGGATTTCACTGTTCCCCGTCACACCAGATAATTCGACTTTGAACCCCTTTTGCTCTTCGAGATAAGCCTGATACCCTTCTCTTTCAAACTAGTACAACCCGGAAACCTGGTAGTAGTCCATCGCTTCGACCAACTCCTTGTCATCATCGAGTTGCAATAGCATGAACAACATAATGTTCAGTGCCAGAAGAAGCAGTGTCACTAAAGGCGGATCTTTCCAATCGATCTTTTTATGTAGTGGAAGAATGAGCACGTTGTTGTTCCCGTTCCCTGGCATTTTTCAAGACAGGCACTTCCTCAATCATACTCCCTATCCTTCCATTGTCTGAGTGCAGTAAATATCTGGCTGGAAGTGGTCAGCTTAGTACCAGTGGCTAGCTCAGCAGCAGAGATTACACCAGGCTCACTGGTGCGTAAAAAAGGATTTGTCTGAAGCTCATCCAGGAGTAGCGAAGGGACGGTCGGCTGCGCTGAATGACGTTTTACCTGTTCTACCTCGATTCGCTTCTTCAGTATTGAATTATCCGGTTCGACCCATTCCGCAAACCCCAGGTTGGCCAGGGTGTATTCATGGGCACAATAGAGCCGGGTCTGCGCCGGGAGCTGTGCGATACGCCGCAGAGAGGCTGAAAGCTGCTCGAATGTGCCATCGAACACACGCCCGCATCCGCCGGCAAACAGGGTATCACCACAGAACAACACTCCCTCGCCATAGTAGGCGATATGCCCGGCTGTGTGGCCCGGCACCTCCAGTACCTGGAAATCGGCTGCCAATCCCGGTATCGACGGTTTATCACCCTCTTTCAGGGGATGGGTGACACCACGGATTTTCTCTTTGCCTGGCCCAAAGACAGCAATCCCCGGAAAGGCATCACACAATTCGGGGATACCCCCGACATGATCATAGTGATGGTGGGTTATAAGGATTGCGCTCAGCTGGATCGATGTTTGTTCCAGCCATTGCAAAACGGGAGTCTCATCACCCGGATCCACAGCAACGGTTTGTGAGGATGCTGGATTTTTCAACATCCAGATATAATTATCATCGAAGGCACTGACGGCTGTTATTTCAATCATGATGCGATCTTTTTTCTATTGCCAGGATGGTTGCCGAGTCAACTCACCCAGGCCACGGTGATTCATCTGCAAACGACCTTGCAGAGAGCATCTGGCGGTTGTCTTTAGCAGCAACCCCATAGATACCACGCTTGAGAGTAAGACCAACACTCGTTGTATTAAACAACCTGCAGCTTTGTATCACCACTCGCCCGGTTAATAGAGGCAAGCATGCCATCAAAGTCCAGTCCTGCCTCACTAAGCTGCTGCGGGTGACTGGCATGATCCAGATAGCGATCAGGTAGGCCAAGATTGAGCAGCCTTACTTGATGACCAGCAGACACCAGATACTCATTGACTGCAGACCCTGCACCGCCCTTGACGACATTTTCCTCGATGGTCACCAGGACCTGGTGCCGACTGGCCAGTTCATCCACCAGTGTTTCATCCAGCGGCTTGATAAAACGCATATTGACCAATGTAGCGTCAATACGATCCGCGACCCGTTGCGCAGTCGCCAATAGGCTGCCGAATACCAATAGCGCCACCCGTCTACCCTCACGGCGAATCTCACCTTTGCCAAACGGCAAGGGAACAGGAACAGTTGCAGCTACGGCAACTCCCGGCCCGGTTCCACGGGGGTAGCGCACCATTGCCGGTCCTGAATACTCATACGCCGTCTGTAACAACTGACTGCATTCAAGCTCATCACCTGGTGCCATGATGGCCATATTGGGAATCAATCGTGCATAGCTCAGATCGAAGCTGCCTGCATGAGTCGCTCCATCTGCACCCACTTGTCCAGCCCGGTCCACTGCCAGGGTTACATCCAGATTCTGCAGAGCAACATCGTGAATCAGTTGGTCATAGGCCCGTTGCAAAAAAGTCGAATAGATAGCCACAACCGGTTTTAAACCTTCACAGGCAAGTCCGGCCGCGAATGTCAGGGCATGCTGCTCTGCAATGCCCACATCGAAATAGCGATGGGGAAATTGTCTGGAGTAGTTCACCATTCCGGAGCCTTCACACATCGCCGGCGTTATTGCCACCAGTCGATCATCCTCTCTGGCATTGGCACATAACCAGTCGCCAAATACCTGGGTATAGGTTTTACTACAGACACCCTTCTCCATCTTGCCAGTAGCAGGATCGAAGGGGGTAACGCCATGGTAGACACAAGGATCCTGCTCCGCAGGTATATAGCCTCGTCCTTTTTGGGTGACTACATGCAGCAGTCTGGGGCCCGGCATATCGCGCATGTTGTGTAGTGTAGCCACCAGGGTATCGAAGTCGTGCCCATCAATAGGACCGATGTAATTAAAACCCATCTCCTCAAACAAGGTGCCAGGCATCACCATGCCTTTCATATGCTCTTCCCACTTGCCCACCAGATCACCCACTTGATGGGGAAGATGACTGAGGGCAGATTTCCCACCCTCGCGCATACTGGTATAGACCTTGCCGGAGAGTAGGCGGGCCAGATGGTTGCTGAACCCCCCGACTGGTTTTGAGATTGACATATCGTTGTCATTGAGGATAACCAGTAGATCCTGATCCAGTGCACCTGCCTGATTGAGCGCTTCGAAGGCCATCCCCGCCCCCATTGCACCATCACCAATTACGGCCACAATATTACGGTTCTCACCTTTCTGCTTTGCTGCGACTGCCATACCCAGGGCAGCACCGATGGAAGTGCTGGAGTGGCCAGTGCCAAAAGTGTCGTATTCACTTTCACTGCGTTTGGGGAACCCTGAAAGTCCACCCTTTTGCCGCAGGCTGGCCATTTGCTCGCCCCGTCCGGTGAGTATCTTGTGTGGATAGGCCTGGTGGCCTACATCCCACACCAGACGATCATAGGGGGTGTTGAAGACATAGTGGAGCGCGATAGTCAGTTCGACGACACCCAGCCCTGCCGCCAAGTGCCCCCCTGTCTGCGAGATGCTCTCAATGAGAAAGCGGCGTAACTCACTGGCAAGCGGCCGGAGCTTGGTCTGTTCTAACTGGCGTAGTTCACCAGGCAGGCCCACTTGGCTAAGAAGAGGGTAACCTTCCAGTGTATTTGGGCTTTGTTCTGAACTGCCCTGGTCTGACATGGTATGGATGGTCCCGTTAAGCTGGTGTCACGGAAAAGATTGTCAACGTTTGACAGTCACTGATCTGAATAGTTGATTCTAGCGCAACAACCCCAGCCGTGCATTCAAACCGGCTCCCGTTTGATGCGTTGGGCCTCGGACATGACAAAGTCATGGAAGGCTTTTGCAGCTGGAGAGAGCCGTTTATTCTTTCGATAGACCATGTACCAATGACGTTGGATAGGGAAATCTTCGATATCGAGTATCACCAAACGTCCGGTTTCTAACTCCAATTCAATGGTATGAGACGACACCACACCCAGTCCCATACCGGCTCTTACTGCCTGTTTGATGGCCTCATTTCGGGTCATCTGCATCCCGGTGCTGATCACAATCGACTGTTTGGCAAAATAGCGCTCCATGGCCAGCCGGGTACCCGAGCCAGCCTCACGCATGATGAAAACCTCATCAGCCAGACGTTTTGTGGGGATTTTTTTCTGGTCCTGCATTGGATGCCCTGGAGGCGCAATCACGACCAGGGGATTGTCCATAAAGGGTTCATATTCCAGGTCGATATCTTCCGGCGGACGCCCCATGAGCACGATGTCGGTCTCATTGTTTTGCAAGAGACCCATCAACCGTTGACGGTTGCTTACGTCAAGGCGCAGGTCGATGCCGGGAAACTGACGACTGAATGCAGCGAGTAGTCTGGGAGCAAAGTAGTTGACCGTACTGGCGACAGCGATATCGAGGTGCCCTGTATCCAGGCCTTTGAGGGAAGAAAGTACCTCTTCCATCTCCTCGAAGGTCTGAAAGATGGTCCGGGCATACTGATAAACCTCTCTTCCCGCTTCGGTCAATTGGATCTTTTTACCTGTCTGTTCAAAAAGTGGCAGCCCAGCCGACGCCTCCAATTGTTTGACTTGCATCGATACCGCCGGTTGGGTGAGATGCAGGTTGCGGGCGGCCTGTGTGTAATTCAAATACTCAGCTACCGCTTTAAATACCTTCAACTGGCGTAGTGTGACATGCATGCTTTGACTCCAGAATTTCTGGCATTACCATCAGCCAATCTTCCATAAAGATAATATGGTATAAGTTTTTGCTTATAATTTCGATCAAAATATTTAACTTCCCTTCTAGGCCTCTAGCCCTATACTCAACGCACCCTTAAGTCAGATTAATTGCCAGATATTTCAACACCCTACATTATGTACGGAAATACAATACTGGATCTAATCAAGGCTTAAATACCCCCCCAATCAGGAGGAATCGCAAAAATGGCTAAGAAATATGATGCGGGCGTAAAAGAGTACCGCGAAACATACTGGATGCCCGATTACACGCCGAAGGAGACCGACATCCTGGCGTGCTTCAAAGTCACCCCTCAGCCTGGCGTACCGCGGGAAGAGGTTGCAGCTGCGGTTGCCGCTGAGTCCTCCACCGGTACCTGGACCACAGTATGGACCGACCTGCTGACCGACCTGGATTACTACAAGGGCCGCGCTTACGCGATCGAAGACGTACCGGGTGACGACTCCTGCTTCTACGCATTCATTGCTTACCCGATCGACCTGTTCGAAGAGGGTTCCGTCGTTAATGTCATGACCTCTCTGGTCGGTAACGTATTCGGCTTCAAGGCGCTTCGCGCCCTGCGTCTGGAAGACATCCGCTTCCCGATTGCCTACGTGATGACCTGCAATGGCCCACCCCAGGGTATCCAGGTTGAGCGTGACCTCCTGAACAAATACGGTCGTCCACTGCTCGGCTGCACCATCAAGCCGAAACTGGGTCTGTCCGCCAAGAACTACGGCCGCGCCTGTTACGAAGGTCTGCGTGGCGGTCTCGATTTCACCAAAGACGACGAGAACGTAAACTCCCAACCGTTCATGCGCTGGCGTCACCGTTTCGACTTCGTCATGGAAGCCATCCATAAGGCTGAAGCCGAGACAGGTGAGCGTAAGGGTCACTACCTGAACGTTACCGCACCTACCGCCGACGAGATGATGCGTCGCGCCGAGTACGCCAAGGAGATTGGTGCTCCCATTATCATGCACGACTACATCACCGGTGGTTGGGCTGCCAACACCCAGTTGGCTCAATGGTGTCAGAACAACGGCATGCTGCTGCACATCCACCGCGCAATGCACGCCGTACTCGACCGCAACCCGCACCACGGTATCCACTTCCGCGTACTGACCAAGATCCTGCGTCTGTCCGGTGGCGACCACCTGCACTCCGGTACCGTTGTCGGTAAGCTGGAAGGCGACCGTGACGCAACCCTCGGCTGGATCGACATCATGCGCGACTCCTACGTCAAGGAAGACCGTTCTCGCGGTATCTTCTTCGACCAGGACTGGGGCGCCATGCCTGGCGTTCTGCCCGTTGCTTCCGGTGGTATCCACGTTTGGCACATGCCTGCGCTGGTCAGCATCTTCGGCGACGACTCCGTACTGCAGTTCGGCGGCGGCACCCTGGGTCATCCTTGGGGCAATGCAGCAGGTGCGGCAGCCAACCGTGTTGCTGTTGAAGCTTGTGTTGAAGCTCGCAACCAGGGCCGTGAGCTGGAGAAAGAAGGCAAGGACATCCTCACCACCGCAGCCAGCCACAGCCCCGAGCTGAAAGCCGCTATGGAAACCTGGAAAGAGATCAAGTTCGAATTCGACACCGTCGACAAGCTGGACGTTTCTCACAAGTAATTGTCTGCCGGGCACGCGTCCGACCGAGTCGGCCGTTGCCAGAACGACTTACCCGATTCGAATATATAGAGGTATATACCAATGAGTGAATTGCAGGATTACGCTTCCAGCCTGGAAGATACCAACAGCCGCAAGTTCGAGACCTTCTCCTACCTGCCGGCCATGAGCCCTGAGCATATCCGCACCCAGATCGAATTCATCGTATCCAAGGGTTGGAACCCGTCCATCGAGCACACCGAGCCGCAAAACGCATCCGGCAGCTACTGGTACATGTGGAAGTTGCCGATGTTCGGTGAGACCGACGTCGACGCCATACTGGCCGAGTGTGAAGCCTGCCACCAGGCACACCCGGACAACCACGTGCGTCTATTGGGTCTGGACAACTACGCCCAGTGCCCTGGTGCTTCCATGGTTATCTACCGTGGTATCCCGACCTAAGTTCTGATTGATCGGAAATGCCCGAAAACAAACAGCCCCGCCGCCCATGTAACAGGGGGGTGGGGTTTTCGGGCAAAGCAACCATAGCTGCTTCTCCCAAGCCCCTTGATGGGATTTCGGAAAATCCGTTAGTAACAGATACCACCCGCTCAGCCATCAACTCGGGCTGGTTATCAAGCTGATTAGAAAAGGCAGGAAAACATGAGCGATATCAATGCAGACCAGTACCTGATCCAGAATGAGCCCTACTACCGCGCGGTAGGCAATGAAGTCAAGATGTACGAGGCAGCCTACGCTGCGCGCATGCCGGTGATGCTCAAGGGTCCTACCGGTTGTGCTAAATCGCGTTTCGTCGAGTACATGGCGCACAAGCTGAACAAGCCACTGATCACCGTCGCCTGTAACGAGGACATGACCGCCTCCGACCTGGTCGGTCGCTTCCTGCTCGACATCAACGGCACCAAGTGGCAGGACGGCCCGCTGACCGTGGCCGCGCGCATCGGCGCAATTTGTTACCTTGACGAAGTGGTCGAGGCGCGTCAGGACACCACCGTGGTGATTCACCCGTTGACCGACCACCGTCGTGAACTGCCATTGGAGAAGAAGGGCGAACTGGTCAAGGCCCATCCGGACTTCCAGATCGTAATCTCCTACAACCCGGGCTACCAGTCGCTGATGAAGGACCTCAAACAGTCTACCAAGCAACGCTTCGGTGGTATGGACTTTGATTATCCGAATACCGAAATTGAGACCGAGATCGTACAGCATGAAGGTGGTGTAGGTACTGAGACTGCCGGTAAGCTTGTACAGATCGCACAGCGTTCACGCAACCTCAAGGGTCATGGTCTGGATGAAGGCATGTCCACTCGACTGCTGGTGTATGCGGCACAGCTGGTGGACAAAGGCATTGATCCGATGTCGGCCTGTCAGATGGCCCTGGTTACACCGCTTACCGATGATCCGGATATGCGCGACACCCTGAGCGCTGCAGTCAATACCTACTTCTGATGCATTTGGGACGCAGAGAACCATGAGCGTCGATTTTTCTGAATACATTACCTGTCTCGACGAGAACGACCATGAGCACCTCGAGGCGCTTGAGTCGTCTTACCACGAGGCGCAGCGGGTCATGTCACCACGCGGTCTGCAAAACTACCTGGAAGGCATGCGTGCCTTCTGTACCCTGGGTCGCGGCCATGACTTGGTACTGTCCTACGTGCAGGAAATGCCGGGGGTCGCCAAAGAAGTCGGTGAGGACGTCATCCCCGACATCGTCGAAGCGATGATGAAACTCGCATCTCATACCTCCGGCAGTGTCATCACGCTGATCGTGGCCAACCTGCCGCTGGCGGCTTCCCGCCTCGGCGATGCCGAGGTCATGCGCAGTTTCCTCAAACTGTTGCACCAAATGACCGGCAAGGCCCCGCGGGGCCTGCGCCCAATGATGGAGAATCTGGACGAACTGCTTTCCAAACTGACCCTGGGAGGTCTGCGCCGTTGGGTCATGTGGGGCGCACAGGCACACCAGCGCGACCTTGACGGCCAGCTGGCCTACTTCGGTCTCCAGACCGAGTCGTCCCGGTCGATTCTGCAGTCCGAGCGTCGCGGCACCCTCTTCATCGACAACCAGAGTAAGCTCAACTTCTACCTGCGCGCGCTGTGGGCGCGGGCCTTTTTCATGCGTCCCACCGCCGGCGACTTCGAGTCGCGTCAGGGTATCCGTCCCTATATCGAGGACTTCCAGATCCATGTACCGGATGCCTTTGATCCGTTCCGCGGCATCGACGGCATGGAAGTCTACCGCGCAACTGCGGCACACACCGCCGCGCACATGGTCTACACCCGCGAGCCGATCTCTGCCGAGCAACTTTCTCAGGCGCAAATGCGCATGATCGAGCTGTTCGAGGATGCCCGCGTCGAGTACCTCGCCTACAGCGAATTTCCCGGCCTGCGCAAACTCTGGCTGCAATTCTTCACGTCCGAACCGGTTGATAACGACGAGTTTGACAAGCCGCATGAAACCATGGACCTGATGATGCGCACCACCCGCGCCATCATGGATCGCGACTATCGCGATGAGATTGATGTCATCAACCAGGTGGCCGACGATTTCATTACCAAACTGGAGGAAGAGCCGCACGATCCACGCTTGTCCTGGATGGCCGGTGTCGACTTCTACAACAAGATCGTCGATATCGCCAAGATCCCCAGTGTGCGAATCCTCTCGGAGTGGCCTATCCCCTATCGTGACGACAACCGTTATTTCTGGGACTTCTCAGAGAACATGTTCGAGTCCCAGGGTGTCGACTACCTTCCGACTTCGCAGAAAACGGTCCGCCGGTACGTCAGTCTGATGGAATTCGTCAACGACCTCGACTCGGAAATGATCCACGACAACCCGGATGAGATCCTGGTGCTATCCACCGAGCTGTTCCCTTACGAAGACATGGGGGTCAGTTACAACGAGATGGAAGGCGTGGAGCCGGTCTCCAATCCCTACCATTACAATGAGTGGGATTACCACGTGCAGCTCGCGCGCCCCGACTGGGCCACCGTCATCGAGCGCAAGCAGGGCCGTGGCGATCCCGAGAGGATGGACGAGATCCTCACCAAGCATAAGCCGATCGCTTCACGCATCCGCCATCTGATCGATGCACTGCAACCGCAAGGCATTGTACGCCGTCGTGGTTACGAGGAGGGTGAGGAGCTGGACCTGAATGCGGCGGTACGGGCGATGATCGACATCCGTCGCGGCGTCATGCCAGACCCGCGAATCAACATTCGAATTAGCCGCCATATCCGTGACCTGTCGATCGTGCTGCTACTCGACCTCTCCGAGTCGACCAACGAAAAGATAGGCGATATCGCCGAGGGTGAAGCGGGTTACGAAGATCAGGACAGCATCCTGGACCTGACCCGCGAATCGGCCGGCCTGCTCGCCTGGGCCATCGACTCAATCGGTGATAACTTCGCAGTTCACGGCTTCGCCTCCGACGGCCGTCACGACGTGCAGTACTACCGCTTCAAGGACTTCGAACAGAGCTATGACGACGAAGCAAAATCCCGGATGGCCGGCATGAAGGGCGGCCTCTCCACCCGCATGGGCGCGGCACTACGCCATGCCGGCTGGCACCTGACCCAACAGAACGCGCAGAAACGTCTTGTGTTGCTGGTCACCGATGGTGAACCGGCCGACATCGATGAACGGGATCCTCAGTATTTGCGCCACGACGCGAAGAAGGCGGTGGAAGAACTGGCAATGCAGGGTGTCTATACATACTGTCTGACGCTGGACCCCAATGCGGACCGTTACGTGGCGAGAATCTTCGGCGAGAAAGGCTACTCCATCGTGGATGATGTGGAGCGTCTGCCTGAGAGACTGCCGAGTGCCTTCGCCGCGCTGACCGGATAAATTGGAACGTTGAGTCTCTGCTAAAAAGCCGGTGAATATTCGACTGACACTGAACTTAATAGGATTTGAATCTTATGAAGAGAAATCATCTGGGTTTCTAACTTATTCTAAGGTGGGGCAGCACCCCACCAATCCGAAGTAGATAATAAGAGATATCACCTAAGTGAGCTCTATTCGGTTAAGGCTCCTGTTTTGGAAACGGCAGCACCCTCATCACCCGCGCTTCGCAGCCGTTTTCTCTGAAGCGTGCCTCCATCATTTCGAGGGACTTCTTGAAATCGCCGATCAACCGATTGTGCAGGTCTCTGGCATTATCATCGTAATAGATCAAATTGATGGGGGCTGGCTCAGTCAGGCTATTCCTTTCCTGGTCACGACGGAATTTCCAGGCCAATCGGATCAGCTTGCCGCCTTCACCGTCACGGACCGCATAGGCCTGATTATCGACAAAGATCACCTCTTCCTCATCGATGACCGCCTGGATCTGCATCGAGCGAACCGGAATAAAAATTTGATCGTACTGACAACGTGACAACATCAATCGACACTGATTGTAGAGAACTGCCGGTATAGTCAAACGCTCACAGGCAAGCTCCTCAGGTCGATAAAAGGTCTCACTCAGGCTTTCACTCACTAGTGTAGTGTCCTAAACATATTATCCATTTTGCAATACAACCTTGGCTCGCCCCACTTTTTCCAGTATCTGATCAACGCTTTTAGT
>JAHXHU010000275.1 GCA_025656375.1 Candidatus Thiodiazotropha sp. (ex Ustalcina ferruginea)
GAGGACTAAGTTAATGCCCCTCTGAAAGCCATGACTGGCGCGGGCTACGGTAGATTATGTCTTTTTAGGAGGGAAAATCCCCAGAACCCCAATGAGTCAGTATGACTGAGTAGTTAAGTCTACCCAATAAACAACATCGACAGATCCACAGCTTGGATATCCTTGGTCAATGCCCCCACGGAGATATCATCCACACCTGTCTCCGCAATAGCCCGGACACTACCCAGATTCACACCCCCTGAAGCCTCAAGCCTCGCTTGTCCGGCATTCAATTTTACCGCTCCTGCGAGCATTGTTAAGTCGAAGTTATCCAGCAGAATCCGTTCGGCATTTGCCTTGAGCGCCTCTTGCAGCTCATGCAGCGATTCAACCTCAATCTCGATACTTACACCTGAGGGTGCTGTTTGTTTGGCCTTCTGCAACGCAGCAGCAATAGAACCCGCAATTCGAACATGATTCTCTTTGATGAGAATGGCGTCATATAGGCCAACCCTGTGATTATGCCCACCACCACAGGTTACCGCATACTTCTGCTGTAACCTGAGCCCTGGAATTGTTTTTCGCGTATCCAGGATTTTCACACCGGTTCCACTCACCGCTTCGGTATATCGACGAGCAATAGTGGCAGTAGCAGAAAGTGTCTGCAGATAGTTTAACGCTGTACGCTCACCACTCAACAGTGAACGATTATTTCCACCTAGCAAACAGAGGACCTCTCCTGGTGAGATTGAATCACCATCCTCAGCTCGCCAGTCGATATCGACCGTTTGATCCAACTGATGAAAAACTTCATTGACCCAGGCCACACCGCACAACACAGCCTTCTCTCGACAAATAATTTTTGCATGAACTATAGCATGCTCATCAAGCAATCCTGCAGTCAGGTCTCCACTCCCGAGATCCTCAGTCAGTGCCTGGCTGACCTGTTCGCTGATCAGCACCCTCTCTGGCAAGGCGTTCATTCAGAGACTGATAATAATTCCACATCGAAAACCAGCGTGGCATTGGGAGGAATTACACCACCTGCCCCTCTGTCGCCGTAGCCTAACTGAGGCGGAATGGTAAGCCTGCGTTTGCCGCCCACCTTCATTCCAGCGACACCCTCATCCCAACCTTGTATAACCATACCTTTGCCAAGGGTAAAATCAAAAGGCTGGTTTCGATCTACTGAAGAGTCAAACTTATCGCCATCAGCTAACCATCCTGTATAGTGAACAGAGACCTGTTGCCCGGCTGTTGCCCGGCTACCTGGACCTTCATTCAAATCTTCGTATTTCAATCCGGAATCAGTCATTTTTTCACTCATTGGAAACTTAATCCTCTCAATTTTTCAAAATTTCATGACGATTTAAGCATGTATCGCTTCATCTCGGACAAATGGAAGCTGCATCAACCATAATTGATGGCACGCAGTTTAACTGTGATTTATAGAGAGTCAACGATCCTGGCTGCTAGCGTTCTAGGCAGAAGCAGATGTTGAACTGGTATTTTTCAATGCACCGAGCATTGCATCCAAGGCACGATCCATAATAGGTGTATTAGAAAGCTCCACCTTTTTCGCAGATCCCTCGCGTAAGCGTTTTGCCACACCGGAGGTAGTAAGCTCCATCGCCTTCATCCCTTTCCGATTTACAAAAATATAGGTATCCGTCACCTTGCTTTTCCAGGATAGTTTGACGCGAATCTTACTGTTACCTTCAACGATTTCCAACCAGTTACCCGTCTCCAGCTCTATCGCTTGCTGAGTGAATTCATCCTGCTCACTATTCCCTTCATCAGCCATCTCACGTAGTTGACCATTGGGATCATTTACAAGCTGGCTGTCAGGAAAGTGAATTTCATGATGAGTAACCGGCAGGGTACCTGCGGTATGCACCTGATTGATATCGCCACCACGTAATACACCGATATGGCAGTTCTGTAGCTCTTTAAACAACTTAGCCATCTTATGCTGGTCAAAAGAGATACTGTTTAATCGCTCACGAATATTTCTCAATAACTCCGGAATTCCACGCAGCAACTGTTGCCTTTCGGCATAGTCAGACTTAGGTTGCACACTCCACAGTAGCCTATCGACAATCTCCAGTGCTTCACCCCATCCCTGACTCTTTATCCCTTCGCGTAGATAGATAAGCAACAATACATCCTTCCAGCCATCCTCCAGGATTGATGACCTGTTGACTACGCAATCGTTGGTTTAGCTCTTCAGATACAATCTGCTTGGCTGACTTGAGTTGCTCTTTGCCTTTGGTGATCTGATTGGTGCGCTGTTCTGCAATCTGCGCTCCACGTTGCTCTTTCTGCCACCAGCCAGTGAAATCATCATCAAGCTCTGCAAACAGTCCTGGGTCGTCATGAAATTCATTCAGAACCCGCTTTACTATCGACTCAATCTTCTTATAGAGGGTATCGTTAGCCCGATCCCTTGAGTCATTCCAGCCCACCGCCGCCTGTGCCAAGGAATTCAATAGGCACCTGGCAGGATGCACTTTCTTGCTGAAAAACGTTTTATCAATGATGGCGACCTTTAGCATAGGTATCTGTAGTCGACTGATCAGGGCCTTCATGGCATCTGGCAGGCTGTAGTCATCAAGGATAAACTCAAACAACATGGAGATCACATCTATGGTGTCATTGTCAGCATCCCCAAGGGCCCGGGTGATCTGTCCATCCCTAGCAATCTGTAGATCACTGACCAAACGCGCCCGCATCTCATCCGGACTCAATGGCTTATTGACCCGACGACCTTGTGGCAACATCACAACGTTCGATTGCTGAATTGCCGAGAGCACACCCAACAGTTCCCCTGTATCCACCATTGGCACATTTCCGTTTGGTGGGCTGAGCATCAGGCTGGAAGCTAACATGCTGCTGCCGGCACCCGCGTTTGCACGCCGAACACCGAGTAGCTGCTGCAAAGTGGAGAATATCTCAGCCTGAACCTGTTCTTCAGCAGTCGATGCCTGCATTGAAGATGAAGTGCTGACATAAGAAGAGTCGCTGGCCAGATAGCTTTCGCCCCCATCGCTTCGTAGCGCGGGAGCAACTGGATTACGGCGTACCTTAGGCGTCAGCTTGGTTATCACACCGGCACGCCCTAACAACAGATTAATCTCATCGTAAAGACCACCGATGTAATGCATGACATGGCGATCAAACAATTTATAAACCACTAATTTGACCGGTAACTCAACGGGCACATCGGTCATTGCCACTTGAAAAGCATTGCAGATGACACCTGGCATCAGTGGCGACTGCTGGGCAATCCTCTCATCCACATGCCCACCACCGATCACATAAGCAAAGCGTTGACTCATGGCATAAAGCTCACGGGAGAAACGACCTTCAGACTTACTCACCATGTTGGTGACAGCGAGTGAATCCTCTAAATCCTCATCGTCAACCAGTGCCATTTCTGAATCTCGACTCAATTCATCGAGGGTCGGTTGAGTGATTGTTATCTCACCTGTTTCCCAATAGCGATCATAGGCACGTAGAACTTCCTGGGTGGAAACTACGATCTATACCAACCCGTAGCTTCCTCAACTCACGCATCGAGTCGAAATAGATGTTCTGTAGGGAGTTGCTCTCTGATTTGTTGGCCATCTCATAGAGCTCATCATCGAGATTATCGAATAAACCGCTCATCAGCTTGGGAAGCGTCTTTACAACAAGATTGCGACACTCAGCCGCAATTCTCCGTCCATTGACGTCAAGAGATATGTTTTTTCGACGAGGCACAGCGGAGCCGAATGTAATAATGTTGTCTTGCCTTTGCATCTATCGCCACTTGATGGAAACCTTCCAAAATCTAAGACGATGCCAACCCGTCCCTTTTGCCCGCATCTAGCATAAGGCTATGATAGTGCAGAGACATCGTCTGAGAATAACCTCACAAAAGAACCATGTAATCGAAATCTGGTGATACTCAGTTTCTAAGCATACTAGTGGAAAATTAGCACCAAGTGCTTGTACAATCAATAACTTCTACTAAAATGACAAGGCTTTCATACTATTCAACACTCCCCATCCCAAGTGTGGGGCATTAATTAATTTCATGAAATTAATTCCAGAACAATTTTCTGACCACAATCAAGGATAAAAAATACCCGGCTGATGGGTCAGCGAGGAATAGAAGCCAAATGGAATCTGCTGTATTGTCTCAAACATGATCGGAGGCTTAAGCTAGGCTTCCCGCCCACAAAATAATAGAAACATATAGCAGCCCAAAACCACTCTATGCGACTACTCAAGCACCTAATTTCATCACTATTGGAACGTGCTCGTGATCTGCTGCCTATTGTATTTGTTATTGCTTTTTTTCAACTGGTTGTCTTGCAACAGCCGATTCCCAACCTGGGTACAATACTCACGGGATCCTTGCTGGTACTGCTTGGTTTGAGCCTCTTTATCGAAGGGCTGAACCTGGGTCTTTTCCCACTCGGTGAGGGAATGGCATGGGATTTCGCGAGAAAGGGCAGCCTAACCTGGCTACTCCTGTTCGCTTTTGCCCTCGGGTTCGGTACGACTGTTGCGGAACCTGCATTGATCAAAATCGCTCAGGAAGCTGCAAACGTTGCAGCCGTTGGGGGCATGATTACCAATACCCCTGACGCACAAAATGAGTACGCCCAGGGCCTTCGCTATACCGTCGCGGTTTCAGTTGGCTTCGCCATCCTGATCGGGGTATTGAGAATTGTCAAAGGGTGGCCAGTACAATACCTGATCATTGGTGGCTACCTGGGTGTGATATTAATGACAGCTATCGCGCCAAAAGAGATAATTGGTATTGCCTATGACTCGGGAGGTGTAACCACTTCGACAGTCACCGTTCCTCTGGTCACAGCCCTGGGTGTCGGGCTTGCATCAAGCATCAAGGGACGCAACCCGATGATAGATGGATTTGGACTCATTGCTTTCGCCTCGCTCACGCCAATGATCTTTGTCATGGGCTATGGGCTGTTTTTATGAATGAGGCCTTACAACATTTCCTCTCTGTATTGAAGGGTACTATCCTCGATGTATTGCCTATTGCCGGCATCCTATTCGGCTTCCAATTCATGGTTCTGCGCCGACCGATAAAAAACCCTAAAGAGGTCCTATTTGGCTTTCTTCTGGTTCTGATTGGTCTGGTATTGTTCCTGGAGGGGTTGGATCTGGCCCTCTTCCCACTGGGCGAATTGATGGCGAATCAGCTCACCTCCCCTGAAATACTCAATATTTCCACTACGGGTGATACCGTTCAATGGCACCACTACTTCTGGGTCTATCTGTTTGCGGCCAGCATCGGTTTCTCCACCACTATTGCGGAGCCCTCCCTGATTGCTGTCGCCATCAAGGCGAATCAAGTCTCTGCAGGCGCCATCAGTCAGTGGGGATTACGCATTGCGGTCGCCATCGGCGCTGCGGTCGGTGTCTCCCTGGGTTGCTACCGGATAATTTCCGGCACGCCTTTACACTGGTACATCATGGCGGGTTATGTGGTGGTGATTATGCAGACAGTCTATGCCCCCCGTTCGATCATTGCCCTGGCTTACGATTCCGGAGGGGTAACCACTTCCACTGTCACGGTTCCACTAGTTGCGGCTCTTGGACTTGGACTATCGAGCAATATACCGGGACGCAATCCTGTGATGGACGGCTTTGGCCTCATCGCCTTTACCTGCCTTTTTCCGATCATGTCAGTCATGGCCTACGCTCAGCTGAGCGAATGGCGTAGTAAACGACAAAATTGATGATACAACGAGGTATTTCTTATGCACTTCAAACTCATCATCGCCCTGGTAGAGGACAGCACGACCGAAAAGGTCCTAGAAGCTGCCCGTTCTGCGGGAGCCACTGGCTCAACGGTCATTAATTACGCTCGTGGTGAGGGTGTTGAGCAATCAAAAACCTTTCTTGGCCTGACCCTCGATACTCAGCGAGATGTCCTGTTATTGCTTGTCGAAGAGCATCTCAGCCGAGCCATCCTGGAGAAAATATCAGAAGCGGGCCAATTTGACGCTCAACCGGGCAATGGCATCGCATTCCAGATTGATATCGAAGATGCCGTCGGTGTCAGTCACCAGATTAAAACACTCACGCAAGTTATTGAGGAGGAGCTATGAACGATCGGCTTTTAATCCGTGTCAGGGACGTCATGAAAACTGACTTTGATCTGGTGGAGGGTATGGATACTGTGCAGATGGCGCTTGAACGAATGATCCATGTGGAAACAAAATCCCTGATCGTAAAAAAACGCCATGATGATGATGAATACGGCCTTGTGATGCTCTCAGACATCGCACGCCAGGTTTTAGCCAAGGATCGCGCGCCAGAGAGGGTCAATATTTACGAGATTATGACTAAACCCGCATTGACCGTATCGTCAAACATGGACATTCGCTATTGTGCACGTATTTTCAGCCGCTTCGACTTATCGCGGGCGCCTGTAGTCGATAATCGGGAAATTGTAGGCATCGTAAGCTATACCGACATGGTTATAAAAGGCCTCAATCCGAAACCGGAATAGCGTTGGCTGAGCACGACGATATCCTCCTGAATAGTGCTGAGTTTCGTCAATCAGAGAACATGGATGACAGACCGCCCGATACTGAGATCGACCTGCTGGTGATCCACAGTATCAGTCTGCCGCCTGGAGAGTTTGGCGGTCATTGGGTCAATGACCTATTCATGAATCGGCTGGATGCTACTGCTCATCCCTATTTTGATGAAATCAAAGCACTGAAAGTCTCATGCCATATTCTGATTCGGCGGGATGGCGAGGTTATTCAGTATGTCCCCCTCAACCGACGCGCCTGGCATGCAGGAGAGTCCATCTACTGTGGCCGCCAGTGCTGTAACGACTTCTCGATTGGCATTGAAGTAGAAGGTTCTGATGATCAACCCTTCACAGATCCTCAATATAACGCATTGAATAGCATCACCAAAGAGATCATCCGTCTCTATCCATCTATTACCAGTGACCGTATAACCAGTCATAAAGCCATCGCCCCAGGACGAAAAACCGACCCTGGACCGATGTTCGACTGGCAACGATATTTGAACTGCATTTGACAGGGAGATGGTGATCCTTTTCATCTTCTCTGCAGGTAATCACTTGAAACTTACCACTGTTTATCTGACACTTGCACGATGACACTAATAATTATCCTTATCTGCCTGATAGCAGAACGATTTTTACTTGAGAAAGTACACTTGCGCAATAACCGCTGGTTCCTTCGCTATAGCGAGTGGCTTCAGCATCAGAAACTCCCTGCCTGGTTGGAACGGGGGGTCGTCGGCATTGCATTACTCCTACTCCCACCACTGCTTGCAATCGGCATCTTCCAACACATGTTTGACGAAGACCTATTGGGAATCGGCTTCTCGATTGTCATCCTGCTCTACTGTTTAGGCCCAGAGGATCTGGATACTCAAATCAGCCAGTATACCGAGGCTGTTGATAATGGAGAGGAAGCAAACATAAATGCCATCGCCAGTACCATTATCATGGACGAACCACCCATCAGTGAGCCTGCACGTTCTCAAGCCGTTGCAGAAGGTGTTTTGTTACAGGCCAATCAAAACCTATTTGCAGTTTTGTTTTGGTTTATAGTACTAGGCCCCCTTGGAGCCATGATCTATCGATTAACCACCTGGCTACCGGCATTGGTTCAGTCGAACAGGGATATCGATTTCCACCTCAATAGTAAACAGTTGACTGTAATCCTGGACTGGATACCGGCTAGAATCACCGCCTTCTGTTACGCCATCGCCGGCAGCTTTGAAGAAGCCCTCTATGGCTGGCGCAGCTTTCAAGAGGGCCGTTTCAGTGAATTCAATGATAGCAATAGCGGCACTTTGATTTGTACGGGTAGTGGTGCAATGCGATTGTCTACCCTTCTCGACGAGGCAAACGAAGGCAATCAACTCTATAGCACACTCCCACGATCAGCAATGGCTCTGGTCTGGAGATCCCTGGTTGTCTTTCTTGTGATCCTGACTTTACTCACCATGAGCGGAATGATCTGAGCTGTAGTGCCAATCACCACAATAGACCTGCTGCGTCATGGTGAACCTGTAGGGGGCCGCCGCTACCGTGGACAAATCGACGATCCATTGAGCGAGCGCGGGTGGGAAGAGATGTGGCATGCCGTTTCCGGCAAGAGACCTTGGCAAGCGATTATCAGCTCACCATTGCAGCGTTGCAGTCTATTCTCCCAAGCGCTAAGCAATAAGCTCGATATCAGCCTTGAATTTGATGATCGCCTGAAAGAGGTGGGGTTTGGCATCTGGGAGGGTCAGTCAGGGGAACAACTACGAGCGCAAGATAGATCCGTCTTGTCACGTTTTTACAACGATCCCGTCCATCATCGGCCCGATAATGCCGAGTCACTCGAAGTCTTTAATAATAGGGTTAAAAAGGCCTTTCAACAGGCCGCTGAGCTGCATAGTGGTAAACATTTGCTGATTGTGGCCCATGCCGGGGTAATTCGCAGTATGTTGATACACGCCCTACAGGCCCCCCTTCAATCTATGTACCGAATTTCTATTGCCACTGCTAGCCTCTCACGCATCCAAATCGATGCTGAGCGCCCACCAACTGTGGTCTTCACAGGCAAATCACAACTGTAAGGGAAAGCGGCCCAGCACATGTCTAGGAAACATCTGTGAACTATTTCACGGGTCTCTTAAGGAATATTTAAGATAAATAGGTTATAAATCGCGTAAATTAACATTTTTTTACGTTACGGTTGGTAATGCTGGCATAGATCAGCAACGTGAATAACTTGAGGAGAGATCCGATGTCATGGTTACTACTGACTGCGCTAGCAGTCATTGTTGTCTCAGTATTGGCAACTAAGACTATTGAATTTCATGATCAATAGTCTACGAATATAACTACTGTCTAACCCGCTTGTGCCTGATGGCCTGTCTGTCTCTATGGGTCGGCATTTGGCTGATGCTGTCGAACATATTCATACATGACAATTGACGCCGCAACAGCGACATTTAAGCTTTCAACCTGACCGTATTGAGGTATTGCAACAGAGGATGCCTCTGGGTAGTCATCCAGGTTGAAACTGTGTCCCCACTCTTCATGTCCAAGCACGAAAGCACTCTTTTTTGCCAGTTCAAAGGTTGTTAGTTGTCGATCAACACCCACCCTGGAAGTAGCACGACCTGATAACCTCGATCGACTAAATCCCGATAACTTTGATCGAAACTGTCAAAAAAACGTGCTGGAACCTTCTTAAAGGCCCCCTTTCCTGGAGACGGATCAAAAGGACCGATATTGACCAAATCTATTTCATGTGCACCAAACGCCTCTGCACTTCTAAATATCTTTGCTACATTGAATCCCGCTTTCATCTGATCGAGAACAACTATAAATTCGTGTACTCCCGGCTTGGCCAACAAATTTCGCTGCCGCTGCTTGGGTATAACGCAACAGTGCCTGGTCTCTCTCTTCCCTTCGCTCCCGCTTGTTACTTCTTTGTCTTAACATCTTTGTGTCCTTGTCCGATATTTAACTCGGGAATCTAAGGGTCTGTGATGACCGACTGAATGATGCGCATACAAGTCAGATACCAGATGAAATTTTCCACTCAAAGACCATGACAATTGTGCAGGCTGTCTGCATATCATACATGCTGTAATAATCACTCTGCATTGAGTTATATACCTTTCTCAAGCAGAGGTTTAACCTTTTATCCAAAGGCTGGAAGACGAATATGCAGGCAACAAGCGTCACTCGAATCTTGGTGTGGAGCCGCGGACTCAGACTCGCTCATTGGTCACTTGCCCTCTCCAGCATAGGATTCCTGATAACCGGCTGGCTAATGAACAATACCAGTGTGGTAGCAGCAACGACTACAGAGATCCACTATATGCTCTCTGCTCTACTACTACCTGCGCTCCTGTTGAGGCTCTATCTACTTTTTTTTGGTAAAGGCAGCGATCACTTATCAGCTTGCGAACCGGACTTACACCGTCTTTCACAAGCCTGGTTAGTGTTGAAATTCTATCTCACTCTCGGGAAGGCCCCCTTACCAAAATGGTACAGCCACAATCCATTATGGGGACCACTCTATCTGGCACTTTTCTTCATCCTGATACTGAGTGGCATCAGTGGCCTGATGTTGCTGAATGATGTAAGCCTGATCGGCAGCCTGAGCCTGTACGATCTTCACCACTTTTGTTACCAAATAGTAGGGGTTTTTACCCTATTGCATATTCTATCGGTTTTTTCTCATGACTTGGGGGGTAATATTTCTGGAATGATCAATGGACAACGTATCTTTGAGGTGGAGCAATCCAAACAACACCCTTCATCAACAAGTCATTCGGTAGAAATTGATGACTTGTTAAAAACACTCAAGAAATCCTGATTACCAGATGACTGATGGTGTAGGGTGGGGCCCTGCCCCACCAATCTCGGTTGAATTAGGACACACATAAATATTCGATCGGATAAGGTAGCGATCATCCATACCTAAAAATGGATTTTCTTCACGACCAATGTCTGAGCATTGGGACACGACATGAATTTGTGAATAACCCAAATTCTACTGCAAAGTTGAAAAGGTATCAGGTCCTGCATCTTTTACACACCATATTCCTTTAAAGCTCGACTAACCGTTGCATAGCTCACACCAAAGTAGACCCCCACCGCCTTCAATGTAAAATGGCCACTCTTATAGGCCTCAGCCATAGCCTGATTTCTGATTGAGTGTTTACCCTGATAGTACGCCAATGCCTTTACAGGTCGCTGCTTTTGAAGTTTGGGTATATCGTCTAATGACTGCTCAGGGTTCATCTTACACTGCACATCATCAACAAACTGATCTGAACCAAGATAGATTTGGTTCGTTAACTTTTCCCAGGGTGAAGGCTGACCTCGCCCCTCTGATACAAAGTCCCGATAGGCCTGCTGTGCCCGTGCTCTTTTCCTGCCAAACCCTGACAGTACCCAATCACAAATCAAAAATTTGGGCCTTTCCGAAAAACCAGCCATTGCACGATAACTGCTCCACGGCCAATCCTTCGCTGTGCGTACCATGCCAGCTCTTACGGGATTCAATACGATGTATCTGGATGGTAATCCCCCCAAAAAATAACGGGGTTCAAAAGTAGAATTTTCCAA
>JAHXHU010000041.1 GCA_025656375.1 Candidatus Thiodiazotropha sp. (ex Ustalcina ferruginea)
TCTTAGACTGGGTTAGGAACCACTACCTGTAGACTATTCAGCAACAAATCAACGCTCTATGCGATGGAAATCCACCCGCGGTGATGGTTGAGATCGGCAGCAAGAAACGACCAGTGCAGAAACTGGCTGAGCCACCACAACCTATTATAGTAAGCCCATCGACTGGTCGGACTGCTGCTATTGAAAGCAATATCAATCCCAATTTCGTCTTCGATACCTTTGTCGAAGGTAAATCGAACCAGATTGCACGTGCAGCCTCCATGCAAATCGGTGGAAATCCTGGCAAAGCCTACAATCCACTCTTCATATACGGTGGCGTCGGTCTCGGTAAGACCCATCTCATGCATGCGGTAGGGAATATGATGGTCAAGATGAATCCCCATGCCAGGGTAATTTATCTCCACTCCGAGCGATTTGTGGCAGAAATGGTCAAAGCACTGCAACATAACACGATAGATCAATTTAAAAAGAGATATCGTTCAGTCAACGCCTTACTCATCGACGATATTCAGTTCTTTGCGGGTAAAGAGCGCTCACAGGAAGAGTTTTTCCACACGTTCAATGCGCTGTTTGAATCACAGCAGCAGATCATTCTCTCCAGTGATCGCTTTCCAAAAGAGGTCAGCGGATTGGAGGAACGTCTTAAATCTCGCTTTGGCTGGGGTTTGACTGTTGCCATCGAACCTCCCGATCTCGAGACCCGGGTTGCTATCTTGCAAAGTAAGGCACTCCAGTTAAATGCTGAATTGCCTACTGAAGTTGCCTTCTTCATGGGCAAACGGATCAGATCCAATATTCGTGAACTGGAAGGTGCCCTCAGGCGTGTCATTGCCAATTCCACATTTACTGGGCGCGACATAAACCTCGACTTTGCAAAAAATGCCTTGCGGGACATGTTAGCGGCCCATGACAAACAGATCACTATAGAGAATATTCAAAAGACCGTTGCGGAATATTTTCAGATACGAACATCTGATCTTACTTCCTCTAAACGAAGCCGCTCTATAGCGCGTCCTAGACAGATAGCAATGACTCTCGCCAAGGAGCTAACCAATCACAGCCTACCCGAGATAGGTAATGCGTTTGGAGGCAGAGATCATACTACTGTCATCCATGCAAACAGAAAGGTAAAGGAATTGCGGGAAAGCGATCCACGTATATCAGAGGACTACTCTAATCTGTTAAGAACCCTTAGCAGTTAATGTGGATAAATTGTTGAGAAAATCAGGTACTATTGAAATGCTAAACTATCCACAATTCATCAACAGTTAGTTGGCAAGATTCGGATAGATGAAATCAGTAGAAAAACATGAGAAAATTGCATTAAAAACAAGTAGATACACTTATTTATCATAGATATGTACAGGCTTAATAATAATAACAGTATTACATTCTTAAAAAGAAATAATTAGATACTGAGTGGATAACATGAAGATAAACACTAATAGGGAAAACTTGCTTGAACCCCTGCAGAAAATTGCAGGTGTAGTTGAGAGACGTCAGACACTACCCATACTTGCAAATATTCTTGTCAATGCCAGCAATGGTCTAATCCAACTTACAGCCACAGATCTGGAAGTTGAACTTAAGACTCAGACAACGGCTGAATCTGCTGGTGAGGCTGACTTCACTTTGCCCGCAAGAAAATTGCTGGATATCTGTAAAGCGTTACCGGAAGAAGCTCCGATAACGCTTGATATAAGTGAAGATAAAGTAAAAATTCAATCAGGTAGAAGTCGCTTTTCTCTCAGTGTACTTCCAGCACGTGACTACCCTGTCATAGAACCAACCCTAAGTAATAGTGTATTGACTATAAAGGAAAATATACTACATAGACTGATTGAAAAAACACAGTTTGCCATGGCACAACAGGACGTAAGGTACTATTTAAACGGTATGCTGCTGGAGATAAATCAGGGAGATATCAGAACAGTAGCCACAGACGGACATCGGCTCGCGATGAGTCAGTCACTGAAATCCGCACCTGAGGATATTAGCCACCAGTTAATACTTCCTAGAAAGGCCGTACTCGAATTAGGCAGACTGCTTGGAGATAATGACAAAGAGATAAAGATCGAGATGAGCAACAGCTACATCAGAGTACTTCTTGAAAATGCTGTGTTCACATCAAAATTGATTGATGGAAGGTTTCCAGAATATCAGCGTGTCATGCCATCTGGGTCAGATAAAGAAGTGGAAGCAGAGAAAACAAGTTTACGCCAATCACTTACTCGAGCATCGATACTCTCAAATGAAAAATATCGCGGTATACGTTTTCATCTGAAAAATGACCAACTTCAACTACAAGCTCACAATCCGGAGCAGGAGGAGTCAGAAGAAGAGCTTGAGGTTAACTACCAAGGTGAGGAACTGAAAATCGGTTTCAATGTTGGGTATCTACTTGATGCAATTACTGCCATTAATGAAGAAACAATCATTATAGAACTCAAGGATACAAACAGCAGTGCACTCATCTATGGAAAAAACAACAAGGATAGTAAATACGTTGTCATGCCAATGAGGATATAGGAAGAATAGCAAACCACAAGGATTGCTTGAAATAACATTGCAAATAGAATTCTTATCTATAGATAACCTTCGAAACGTAATAAACGCTGAACTTGAACCGTCCAGCAGCATAAATCTTATTACTGGGAAGAACGGTGCGGGCAAAACAACAATATTAGAGTCGATCTATCTTTTAGCTAGGGCGCGCTCCTTCAGACAAAGTCAAAATATAAATCTAATAAGAAAAGACGCTGAGCTACTCAACATATTCACCAAGATTCAAAATTCTAGCGGCATTACACATAAGATTGGACTACAAAAAAAAAGAAGAACTACTCAGGTTCGTAAGGATGGCGGTACAATAACTCGATTATCCTATCTTGCAAAATCTCTACCTATCACCGTTATCACTTCAAATATTCAAAGAATCATTGAGGATGAGCCTAAGCATAGGAGAAGACTTTTAAATTGGGGCATGTTCCACGTGGAACATGATTTCGGGAATTTAGCTAGCCGATACAAAAAAGCACTCAATCAAAGAAATAATGCTTTGTGTAAATCAGAAAAACAGCTCAGTGCATGGGATAAGCAAGTTGCATCACTTGGGACCGAAATAAACCAGAAAATGGTTAATTACGTTAATGAGTGGAACACTTCGCTTTCGATAATTATAAATCAAACAGGAAATAAGACTGGAAGTAAGGTCAGGGTGGAGAGATGGATTAAGTTTATTCGAGGCTATCAATGCAAATAAAAAAATCGACATAGAACGTGGTTTTACGAGCTGTGGTCCTCATAGATCCGATTTACGTATATTGGACGGTAGTGAGTTGTTAAAAAACAGATTGTCTCGCGGACAGCTGAAATTAGCTGCGATCCTCATGATCCTAGCTCAAGTCGCTCTACAATCCAATAATACAGGCGAGTCACCCATACTACTCTTAGTTGATGATCTCCATTCAGAGTTAGATATAGAATAGATAGCTATCAATCCCTGCTCCATATGATTTCTGAAATAGCTATGCAAAGTTTTATCACTGCACTTGATGATAGGGATGAGCAAAAAATAATAGAGCGTTGCCGTGGTAAATTGTTCCACGTGGAACATGGTTCGGTTGCTACTGCCTAGCCCGTTTTCTGTTTTGTGTTTGATAAAGCGGTCCAAAGCTACCTGAAAGTGTAGGTATGCTACAATGAGATGTTTCATACTCCCACTATTGGATTTCCCAACGGAATATTTTATGAGTTACGATTCCTCGAATATCAAGGTTTTGAAGGGCTTGGATGCGGTACGAAAGCGCCCTGGCATGTACATTGGTGACACAGATGACGGTACCGGTCTTCACCATATGGTGTTCGAGGTTGTCGATAACTCAATCGATGAAGCGCTCGCTGGTCATTGTGATGAGATCAAGGTAACCATCCACTCTGATCAGAGTGTGACAGTCACAGATAATGGTCGCGGCATTCCAGTAGATGAACATCCGGAGGAGAATAAATCTGCTGCAGAAGTGATTATGACGGTGCTTCATGCGGGTGGCAAATTCGATGACAACTCCTACAAGGTGTCAGGAGGTTTGCACGGGGTCGGTGTCTCTGTTGTTAATGCCTTATCAAAAGAACTAAAGTTGAAAATTCGACGTCAGGGAAAGACTTGGGAACAGACCTATCATCATGGCGAACCACAATCAGACTTACATGTGGTTGGAGATACAGAGAAGTCTGGTACGAGTGTCACTTTTATGCCGAGTAGTGGTACCTTCACGAATATCGAATTTCACTACGATATCCTTGCCAAGCGACTTAGAGAACTCTCATTTCTTAACTCTGGGGTAAAGATCCTGTTGAAGGAGGAAGCCACAGGTCGAGAAGATATATTCGAATATGTTGGGGGTATTCTTGCGTTCGTTGAGCATTTAAACCGTAATAAGTCTCCCTTGCATGAAAAGGTTTTCAGTTTCTGCGATGAGCGGAATGATGTCTCGGTAGAAATTGCCATGCAGTGGAATGAGTCCTACCAGGAAAGCATTTTTTGTTACACCAATAATATTCCTCAACGAGATGGTGGTACACACTTAGCCGGTTTTCGCGCAGCTCTGACCCGTACCTTGAACCAGTATATTGAACAGACCGGCCTCTCGAAGAAGCAGAAGGTCAATACAACGGGTGATGATGCACGCGAAGGATTAACAGCTGTACTCTCTGTCAAAGTCCCGGATCCTAAATTTTCGTCACAGACAAAGGATAAGTTGGTCTCCTCAGAAGTGAAGGGTATTGTTGAGAATCTGCTCTCTGAGAATCTGAACAACTTTCTGCAGGAAAATCCCGGTGAAGCAAAAAATATTGCCGGGAAAATGGTTGAGGCCGCACGTGCCAGGGAAGCCGCCAGAAAAGCGAGGGAGATGACGCGTCGAAAAGGTGCACTGGATATTGCTGGATTGCCAGGAAAATTGGCCGATTGCCAGGAGAAAGATCCAGCACTTTCTGAACTCTATCTGGTTGAGGGTGATTCTGCTGGTGGCTCGGCAAAGCAGGGCAGGGATCGACGCTTTCAGGCTATTTTACCGTTGAAGGGTAAGATACTGAATGTGGAGAAGGCACGTTTTGATAAAATGCTCTCTTCTGTAGAGGTCGGTACTCTGATTACAGCATTGGGTTGTGGTATTGGCAGAGAGGAGTTTAACCCTGACAAGTTACGTTACCACCGTATCATTATCATGACCGATGCGGATGTTGATGGTGCCCATATTCGCACACTGCTTTTGACCTTCTTCTATCGGCAAATGCTGGAGCTTATCGATAGAGGACATATTTATATTGCCCAACCACCACTTTATAAAATTAAGAAAGGTAAACAGGAGCAATACCTGAAGGATGATCAGGATCTCAACAACTACTTTCTGCAAAGCGCACTTGATAATGCTTCATTGAAAGTTACCGCTGGTGCGCCGCCACTGGCGGGAGAGAGTCTTGAGACACTGTCACGTGCTTTTTTGGCTGTCATGGCGAGTATCCAACGCCTTTCAATTCGTTACGATGGATCCTTGTTGGAGAAGTTGATCTACATGCCAAAAATGGATGAGGCAACGACCGAAAATGAACAGGAAATATCAAGCTGGATCAAGGAGTTGGAAGCAAGGCTCAATACTGATTTACGAATATCCGAATCCTGTACTTTGAGGCGAGTTGATGAAAAAGAAGCTGATGAGGCAGGTATTTTACTGACCCGAAAAGTGCATGGAATCGGTAATGAGCACCTTATCCCATTCGACTTTTTTAGCAGTGTTGAGTATCGGAAGATAGCTGAGTTGGGTAGCCAGCTGAACGGTCTGCTGAGTGAAGACGCCGTGGTTAAAAGAGGTGAAAAAGAACACCACGTCAGCAGTTTCAGGCAAGCCTTGGATTGGTTGATGGATGATGCAAAACGTGGTCAGCATGTACAGAGATACAAAGGGCTTGGAGAGATGAATCCCGAGCAGTTGTGGGAGACAACCATGAATGTCGAAGTGCGCCGTTTGTTACAGGTCAGCATTGAAGATGCTGTCGCAGCGGATCAGATTTTTACAACCCTGATGGGTGATCAGGTGGAGCCACGACGGGATTTTATTGAGACTCACGCACTGACTGTCGAAAATCTTGATGTGTAATATTCTCGATAGAAATTAATAAAAACTAATGGCAAAAGTAAGTACTTACTATTAATAGAAATCAGGCAAATAGTTAGTAGCTAATATCACATTCACGGATATTTATAAGTATTGTGTAGAGAAATTATTGCCAGACTTTTGTGAATAATCCCAGTTTCAGTTGCGGGTTTGTGGCAGATTTTCTACTGTCGTTTCAATCCAGTTCTCAGCAGCTTGATTGATTTCTGAAGCGGTAAGGCCCTGGGTATTTATGACCGGCCCTATCCGTACATCGATAGTTCCAGGATATTTTCTGATATCCCTACGGCACCAGAAAACACCGGCATTATGGGCGACTGGCAACACGGGATAACCTGACTTCTCAGCTAACAGGGCTCCACCAATGCCGTAGCGTCTTTTGGTACCGGGTGCAACCCGGGTACCCTCAGGAAAAACAAACACATTTCGTCCCGATTTTAATCGCTGTGTACCCTGTTCAATGATCTGATCAACCGCCCTACGTCCCGATTTTCGGTTGATGGCGATAGGTTTGAAGTAGACCATCACCCATCCCATGAACGGAACATAGAGTAGTTCTCGTTTTATTACCCAGGACTTGGGACCTGGAAGAAGACTGATCAGAGCAATGGTCTCCCAAGCCGACTGATGTTTCGCAAAAACAATACAGCCTTCATCCGGTATATGCTCAACACCCTCCAGCCTGTAATTTAAGTCGCATATCGCATCCAATGCCCATAGGTTCACCCGACTCCAGGCATGGTCCAGAATGTGGATGCGATGGTTGGTGAGGGCCCACCCAATCAGGGTACCCAGTGTGGCAATGAGGATGGTACTGACTACCATAAAAATAAAATAGATGATGGAGCGTATTAATATCATAACTGACTGCTGGTTTGGTTGATCAACGCTTCAGAGACGCTGAAAAGATCTTCAAAAACAGGTACTTCCGGATGGGTTTTACTCAGCGTGATTAGTGTTTTCTCTCCCTTGCCGGTACGAAGCAGGATGGGATAGGCATTGACACTGATGGCCGCTTCAATATCTCTTAATGAGTCTCCAACAATCGGTATGTCCTGTAACGAGTGCTGGCTACGACGAGCGATCTCTCTGTATAGATCTGGCTTGGGTTTGCGGCACTCGCAGTTGTCAGCCGGGCCATGGGGGCAGAAAAGTACAGCATCGATGTGACCACCTACCTCCTGAACAGCATCTGACATTTTCCGGTGAATAGCATTCAGCGTCTCAATATCAAAAAGACCACGAGCCAATCCAGATTGATTGGTGGCTACGAATACCTGAAAACCCGCTCTGCTGAGTCTGGCAATGGCCTGCAGACTACCAGGGATGGGCTGCCATTCTTCAGGGCTCTTTATAAAGGTATCTGAATCCTGATTAATAACACCATCCCTATCTAGAATTATGAGCTTCATGGTAAGTAAACGCTTACTTATTAATCAACATCGAGGAACTCGGAGACACGTATACGACCATTGATCAAACGAGATTCCCGCATCCCCAGTTTCTCAATTTTTCCCAGAATGCCTGGTTAAGGTCGAAATTCTGTGCGATTGCCGTACCCATCAAAAGAATAAAAAGATCGGCTACCTCTTCAGCCAGGTATTGCTTGCTCTGACCTTTCGTGACACAATTGGAGATCTCCCCCAACTCTTCTGCCATCAGGGCAATACGGTAGATCATCTCCTCGCCACCTGTCTCGCGAAGGCGGTGCTTGTCATGAAAGGCTTGAACTGCAGCCAGCATCTCCCGATAAGAGTCACGGCTCATAGGGTATTTTCCAAGAGCTGTAGACGAGAGATGTCAGCCACGCTGAGAAAAAGATTTTCCATCTGAGAGAGGAGTGCCAAACGGTTGTTCCTTAGGGAAGCATCATCGGTCATGACCATCACCTGGTCGAAAAATAGATCGATCGGCTCCTTCAGTGCAGCCAGGATCTGCAGACCCTGTGAATATTCACCCCGATCAAAGAGAGGCTGAGCAAGCGGTGTCAGTTCTTCAAGCTTGTCGGCAAGTTTACGTTCTGCATCCTCCTGAAAGAGTGTCGGGTCTGCGCGCATGGCAAGCGGCTCATTGCTCTTTTTCAAGATATTGTGAATGCGTTTGTTGGCAGCGGAAAGGCTCTCTGCCTCCGGTAGCTTTCGGAATTCCCCGATTGCCCAGATACGCTGATCGAAATCGGCCATATTTTCGGGCCTTACCTCTGCTACTGCTTGAAACAGATCATTGCTGACACCAAGGTCTGTATAGATACCTTTGAGGCGATCCAACATGAAGTTGTAGACCTCATCTGCAACCCGCTCTTCAGTCAGTCTATCTGACATAGTCTCAGCTACAACCTCTATAATTCCTCTAAGATAGAGTGTAAGTGAGTGCTCACGTATAATACGCAATGCACCTAGAGCCGCTCGTCTTAGTGCGAAGGGATCTTTATCTCCGGTCGGTTTCTGGCCAATACCGAATATACCCACCAGAGTATCGAGTTTCTCTGCCAGTGAGAGGGCTATACCGGTACAAGTTTGTGGCAACTGGTCACCGGAAAAACGCGGCATATAAAACTCTTCGAGGGCTTGGGCGAGTTCACCGTTTTCTCCATCACGTTGGGCCTGATAACGTCCCATGATGCCCTGCATAAGAGGAAATTCTCCCACCATATCAGTCATCAGATCACATCGACTTAATTGGCCTGCGCGATGAGCCAGGTCCGGATCCCCGTCAATCTCGATGGCGATGAGTTGAGCAAGATTCGCCACCCGCTCAGATTTGTCATACATCGATCCCAGTTTATTCTGGAAGACCACTTGCTTCAGAGATTCGAGACGATCCTCCAGACGGCGTTTACCATCCTGCTGCCAGAAAAACATCGCATCAGCGAGCCTGGGTCGGATGACGCGTTCGTTACCCTCCCGAATGAGTTCAGGTTTAGGGCTGTCAATATTGGCAATGGTGATGAAGTGATTTAATAATTGGCCATCCTCTGAAAAGAGAGGGAAATATTTCTGATGTCCCTTCATCGTAGCGACCAGGGCTTCATGTGGAACCGCTAAAAAACGCTCCTCGAAGCTGGCAGAGATCGGTACCGGCCACTCATTGAGTGCAGTGACTTCATCCAGTAATTCTGGATCGAGATCTGCTTTTGCACCCAGTGCCGTTGCACTGCTCTCAACGGAAGTTGCAATCTTTGCCCTGCGTGCATCAAAACTGGCAATCACCCGACCCATGTCCTCGAGTACCGAGGCATAGTCTTCAGGGTTGTAGAGGGTGATCGCTGTTGGGTGATGAAATCGGTGTCCATAGGTTAACCGATCGGCGGAGGCATCAAGCAGTTGACAGGGTACCACTTGTTCCCCATGAATGAAGACCAACCAGTGGACAGGACGTACGAACTGCGCATCAGAATCTCCCCAGCGCATGCGCTTGGGAATCGGTAACTTGTTCAGTGCCTGAGTAGCGATGTCGGGAAGCAAGTCGGCTGCAGGTAATCCGGTCTCATGGGTTCGGTAGGTCAGCCACTCACCTTTGTCTGTCTTCTGTCGTTGAAGTTGGTCCACGGTTGTTTTACAGGAACGGGCGAATCCTTCGGCCGCCTTGGTTGGATTGCCTGCTTCATCAAAGGCGGCCTGAATGGCGGGACCGCGTCGTTCGTTTTCACGATCAGGTTGGCGAGTTGCACAGTCATGGACCAACAGTGCGAGACGACGGGGAGTGGCAAAACGCTCTACTGCCCCATGATATAGATTTGCCTGGGCCAGGCCGGCAACGAAGGTTTCAGTCAGAGAGTTTGAGAGACGTTTCAATGCCTTGGGTGGCAGCTCCTCTGTACCGAGTTCGAATAGCAGGTGAGCTTGATCAGCCATTTGCGACCTCCCGGGTAGGCTTTAACATGGGAAAACCAAGGCGTTCTCGGGCATCGTAATAGGCCTGGGCGACTGCTCGCGCAAGCCCACGCACTTTCAATATATAGCGCTGGCGCTCAGTCACAGAGATAGCATGCCGCGCATCCAGCAGGTTGAATGTATGGGATGCCTTGAGCACCTGTTCGTAGGCCGGTAAAGGAAGACCCAACTCAATGAGCTTTTTAGACTCCTTTTCGCACTGATCAAACTGTCCAAAAAGATATTTCACATCAGCGTGTTCGAAATTGTAAGCAGATTGCTCAACTTCATTCTGATGAAACACATCGCCATAGGTCACTATCCCCTGAGGACCTTCGGTCCAGACCAGATCGAACAGACTCTCCACACCTTGGAGATACATCGCAATTCGTTCAAGACCATAGGTGATTTCACCGGTCACCGGACGGCAGTCGAGACCACCGACCTGCTGAAAATAGGTGAACTGAGTGACCTCCATACCATTCAACCAAACTTCCCAACCCAATCCCCAGGCACCCAATGTGGGTGATTCCCAGTTATCTTCGACAAAGCGAATATCGTGGACATTGAGATCGAGACCCAGCATCTCCAGCGAGCCCAGATAGAGCTGTTGGATATTTTTCGGGGATGGTTTCATGACTACCTGATACTGATAGTAGTGTTGCAACCGGTTTGGATTTTCCCCATAGCGCCCATCTGTTGGACGACGAGAAGGCTGTACATAAGCAGCATTCCAAGGCTCAGGACCGATTGAGCGCAAAAAGGTTGCGGTGTGGAAGGTGCCGGCACCCATCTCCATGTCATAGGGTTGCAGAATGATACAACCCTGATTCGCCCAGTAGTTTTGTAGGGCAAAGATCAGATCCTGGAAGGTGCTGATTTCGCTGTTTTTTGGTTCTGAAGTTCGGTTCACATCGAAACCCCGGTTGATGTGGAGGAAAACCGCGTAAGTGAGTCTTCGATCTCGTGATGTCTTTTATGCGTCCCAGGCATAAAAGACACTCGATCTTTGACAACCTATTTGTGCCCCGGCCGTC
>JAHXHU010000105.1 GCA_025656375.1 Candidatus Thiodiazotropha sp. (ex Ustalcina ferruginea)
GCAAGGCACGGCGGGTCTACAGTCTCGCCTCACGGCTGCCGGGGACTAACCGCCTCGGCTTTCAGCCTTCCATGGCGCTCAGCGGATGTGCGCCGCCGCTAACGAGGCTCCCGGTGAAAAAATATCAAGTGACTGTATTGCCGGTGTCAATGAAAGATCAGGAGAATTAGCAATCAGTAACTTCCTTGCGCCGGAATTGTATAACGCAAAGACACTATCGGATATTGTTATCAACGCACTGCCAAGGATCTCACCACTGGCACTACCTGTAGGGTCAATTGACAACGCAGCAACTGCATCCCGCACATCATTTCCACCCAGTGCGATCACATACAGAGCATCCCCTGACACCATACCCTGAGCATCTGCAAAAAAGGCATTCATCTGCGCAGTTAAATTGATATTGATCCCATCGTCATGCGCACGTGCACCGCCCACTGCGTAGTTCGTCCTTTTCAACTTGCCTTCCTTCTCCCCCTTGAACGCCGGTTTTACGCTACCTCTCAGATCCAGCTTGTTTGCCAATTGCTCAATCCAGGTAGCGCCATTGCTAAAATGATTGCCACCTCTTGCATAGGGTGCATCGGGTATTAAAAAAGCATCCAGGGAATCGTAGGGCGGCTTAAGCTTCCTGCCTGACAGATAGAATGCATTGCCTGGATCAGACAGACTGTCACCGAATACAACAATCCGTTCGAATGGCTTATCAGCAAGGCTTATACAGGGTATGAGTAATAAAGCGGTAATGATGCCCAGCAGCCAGTTTTTTAATTGTTTTCTCTTCATGGCGTTTCCTTCTCTAAGTCTCTTTTTTTCTGTTTATCGTGCCGTAGTAAAAAGTAACAGGATCATGGATATTATATTAATATAGCTCTGACCCTGAACTTCGAAGCTAGTTTTGAATAATGTTACAAGCATTTTGCATGATGCTCTTAACGTAAGATTACAAAATAATTTTGAATGACGTCAGTAAATCATTGCAATAAATTGCAAAAACATCAAAACATGTCAGCCACCCCCTCGTCTGAAACAGAGGTCAAACCGGGACCAAAACAGCACCATCTCATGATCATTAACATATCGGGATGTGAATTCAACTTGCGTAGACGGCATGGTGAGTGAACCTAAATTAACCGCTTTCTCTCTACCCAGTTGCAATACGACACTAAATTTTTGATCTGAAATTTCCACCTGCTTTCCAGTATCACCGACTGTCACCTGATAATGTAGTTTCAGTGGCTTAAGACTACGCAGGAACTCTGCATGTGTAATCGACATAGTCCGGCTGTCACTCCGTGTATTCGCCGGCATGTCGCCTCACTCACCCGCCGGCGACAGGAGGCCACAGCGCAATCACATCCCCATCCTGTAGCGGGTATGTCTTTCGTTGTGAAGGCGGAACGAATATGCCATTGCGTACCACAAGATGAGCTTGAGTACGGGGTACACGGTACTTATCCATCAGATCAAAAATGGTAGCACCCTCAGACAGCTCGACCCTGACACTATGATCCTGCGCACCTGCAGGAAGATACTCCATCAGCGTTGCGAACAGTTTGAATTCAACCGTAACCACAGATTTAACCTAGAATCCTCAGTTGAACACCGTGAAGGTGTGCGCTTGTGGCAGTTTAGTTCACACCTTGGACCGAGCCAAGATAGGCCTCCATCAGGCGGGTCGGATCATTCATTAACCGCACCTTCCACACGCCTAATGGAACATGACTGCGAATCAGTCCCCTGAGAACACCGATATGCTGCGTATGTCCCAAGCTACTCGCGCCAACCAGATATTCACCATCAAACTGTAGTTTTAAATAGCGGTAACGCGCCTCATCCAGTAGGGTTGAGTGCTCACCTCCCTCCACGCCCATCCATAGACCAAATGAGGCCGAAATCAGACCGAGGGTATCCAACACATTCATATTGAGACTACCCTGGTGGGCCATGCGTTTGGTGAAGACCATGTTGGTTGCTGCAATTCGTGCATGTTCTACGGACGTGGGTTGGATTGCCTGCATCATATTGCTGCCGGTAGAAAAGTCTCGCCCCTGTGCAACGTCACCAGCAGCGAATATCCCCGCTAGATTGGTCTCCAGATAAGGATCAACCAGGATGCCTTGATCAAGATCGATACCCGATCCAGCCAGGAACTCCATATTCGAGCGAACGCCCATGGCAGTAATAGCCAATCCGGCAGACAAGCTTTCACCATTATCAAGATTGACCGATACTCCTGCATTGTCCTTTTCAAAGCTGGCAACACCGCAGTTCGTGATAATATTGATGCCTTTATTTTCACACCAGGTCTTCAACAACCCCCCTGCCACATCATCCATCATCAGGGGAACCATACGGTCTGCTTTCTCCACCACGGTGAGTTGCACATCGCGTCCTACCAGGGCCTCAAGGATGATACACTCGATGAATCCGGCACCGATCAGCACCACCGGCGTACCAGGCTTGGCTCGTTCAACAATGACACGGGCATCAGCCAGGGTCCAACAATTATGCACGCCAGGTATGTCGATTCCAGGAATCGGTGGTTTTAGGGGGGTTGCGCCTGTGGCAATCAATAGACGATCGTAGTCAAGGCGATCTCCCCCAGCCTGGGTGATCGACTTCTGCTGCGGGTTAACCTGTGTCACAGGATCGCTCAGGTATTCAATCTGCCTTTCACTATAGTGATCTTCTGATTTCCGCAGATAGGTGCCCTGCTCATCGATATTCTCAACCAGCAGATAGGGAATGGCCATCCGGGAATAGGGTGGCTCCGGTTCCCCACCGATCAAGGTAATTCGACCGGTGGAATCCAGCTCGCGTAAGGTTTCGCAGGCTGTTACGCCTGCCGGTCCAGCACCAATAACAATATATTGCATCTAACATCTCCACTCAGATGTCAGGACAAACCGAGCCGTTGACGGGTTGATTCAGTAGGGACGCCATCCGAGGTCCAGCCACGCAACTCATAATACTCAGGCAGCATCTTATCCAGATCATTGACACACCCTAGTGCAGGACCTGTTTTTGCCGCTTCCTTCAGTAAACGTTTAGGCAGCGTATCGTCAGCCGCTGTCAATCCTGCTCTCATGTTGAAATCCCGCTCCATGTTCCATACACGCTCACCCAGTTCCAGCATCCGCTCTGCCGTCCAATCGCCTTCACAGGCTCCATCGACTTGCGGTGCAATATCTTCCAACGACCAGGCAAATGTCGAAAACAGGCAAAGTCCACTCGAATCCACTGCGGCAGTGGCATCCTGAAAGGCCTTGACCAAACCCGCTTTACCCTCAGTCTCCAAAGGATCGGTCTTTTCGGGAATCCCCAGGACCTCTGAGGCGACGGTATAACCTCGCAGATGGCAAGCACCACGATTGGATGTCGCATAAGCGAGGCCCATGCCCTGGATACCGCGCGGATCATAAGCAGGAAATTCCTGACCTTTCACTGTCATGGAGAGTTCCGGGTGCCCATATTTCTCACACAGTCTTTTTGATCCCAATCCAAGATCCTTACCGAATCCCTCTCCTTTGACCAACGCTTCAACCGCCCAAACCAGTGTCTCGGCCGAACCGAAATTCAATTCCCTACCGTCGGTTTGTTCGGTGGTAAGCGCACCCATATTAAAAAGCTCAATGGCCGCCGCCAGTGTGCCACCGAAAGTGATTGGGTCAAAGCCATCCTCATTGCAGAGAAAGTTGGTATAAGTCAGTGCGTCCAGGTCATCGACACCGGTATCCGGGCCCAACGCCCAGGCCGCCTCATACTCCAGTCCACCCGAACTACCCCAGTAATCTGGCTTGTTCTCAACCGAAAAGTGACCCTTGTCTACTGTCGAGATGCGCCCACAGGCGATGGTACAGCCAAAACAGCCGGCATTCGAGGTCAGGTTGGGTTTACCATCCGAGGCGCGCTTTTCATGCATCGCCTCACCTGAAACACTTTGAGCGCCCTCAAACTGTACCTCACGCATATTGCGCGTCGGTAAGGCGCCGATTTCATTGATCACGTTCATCAATACCTGGGTACCGTAGGTGGGCAGCCCCTGGCCGGTGACAGCATTGTCGGCAAGCACCTTCTTTCCGGCATTGACCGCATTCATGAACTTGGCGGGATCCTTCACATTGTCGATCCCTTTGGTACCTCGTACCAGAACGGCTTTCAAATTCTTAGAGGCCATTACCGTACCAACACCGGAACGACCAGCCGCTCGATGTTGATCATTAACTATTGCCGCATAGAGACAACCCGCCTCTGCGGCACGCCCGACTGCAGCAACCCGGACCATCGGATCCTGATGCTTGGCATGCAGCCACTCATCGGTATGCCAAACGCTGGTTCCCCATATCTCTTCGGCAGAGAGCAGTTCCACTATGTCATTCATGACTGACAGGTAAACGGGTTTCGGAGATTTCCCTTCGAAAATGAACATATCCCAACCGGCAAAGTCCATCTCTGCACCAAAGAAACCACCGGAGTTCGAACAGGCCACACAGTTCGTCAGCGGGCCTTTGGTCACCACCGAATAGCGCCCGCTTGTCGAGGCCATTGTGCCGGTTAGTGGCCCGGTGGTCATAATCATCTTGTTTTCGGGACTGAGCGGATCGACACGATGATCGATCTCTTCTGACAGGTATTTGGTTGCAAGCCCACGCTGTCCGAGATACTCCTGTGCCCATTGACGGTTAAGCGCCTCGACTGTACACGTCCCTTGAGTGAGATTGACGCGAAGAATTTTTCCAGCCCATGACATAGCTAATTACCTCCAGGTTATACGCTTGCTGCACTGCTGGCATCGGTTTTACCCGCCCAGGCACGCATTTTTTCAAATCCGGTCTGATCTGCGTCCACATAAGTGATCGCAGCCGTTGGACAGGCCTTGGCGCAAGCTGGATCTCCCCCACAGAGATCACACTTAATCACCTTGCCACTGACACTGCTATAATTCACCGTCCCAAAAGGACAGGCAATAGTACAGACCTTGCAGCCGACACAGACTGAATCATGGACCACCTTCGCCCCGGTATTAACATCGAGGGCTATGGCATCAACAGGACAGGCCTGCATACACCAGGCTTCAGCGCATTGCGTACATGTATAGGGTACAAACCGTCCTTCATGGTGGAACGTAAAAACACGGATACGTGATTTTGAGGGGTTGAATACCCCTTCATTTTCAAAGGAACACGCTAATTCGCATTGAACGCACCCCGTACATTTATCTGCATCTATCAAAAGAGACCTGAGCATGCTGTTCTCCTTCCCATCTCACCTAACGCTTTAAAAAAATATTATGAATTCAATTAAGATAACCCAGCTACAACCCCTATAACCCAGGCAAAGATCAAAAGATTATTGACTGTACAAATACACACCTACCTAGCACAACCAAGTACCAAGGTTGATTGGATTATTCGAATTGGTGTAGAAGATTGTCGTGATCAACACACTATAAATTCCAAGACTGCAGATGGAATAAAGTGAGCGCACAATCAAAGGGTAGTTGGGAAATTTTTATTGTTCAAATATTTCAGAGAGTTGGATGGTAGATAAGAGGGGCAAGAGAAAATAACGAACTATTATGACAAGAAGTCATACTGGAATGACAAAATGTCACTGACCACTCACAACACGCTCACTCAGATGACTATGAATATTTGGCGAATACTTCAGCCTCAGTCATATTCTCAGTGTTATCGGCAAAACTGTAAAACAATGGCTTTCGGTCTATGAACACTTGATGATCAAATACAAACGACGCCTGCTGGTTAAACAACCCCACCGGAATAAAGTATTGGCTGCTCTCTTTCAATCGGTAGAACAGGTGGCTACCGCATTGCTTACAAAATCCCCTTTCCGCCCAATCGGATGAGTTATAGATCCTAATCTAATCTTCTCCTTCAAACGATACAGCTGTTCCACAATCTACCGCCATCAGTGGCCCACCACCCCATTTTCGACACATTCCACAATGACATGCACCCACATGATTGCTGGCTTGTTTTGCACTAAACTGCACTGCGCCACAGAGGCAATTTCCACTTGCTATTGTATGGTTTGACATGAATTCTCTCGCAGCAGATGAATAAAGGCTTCGGCAACGGCACTGTTCAGATTCGAACGTGTACGTGCAATCCACAAGGTTCTATTAATACGCAGCCCCTGTATTTTTATATGATAGAGGGTATTGGAAATTAAGCTATCATCCACTGCAAAGCGCGGTAGAAAACTCACATGCCGGCCACGTTGCAGCATCTCTACAATCGTATCGGTCGATCCGACTTCCATGGTTATCGGCAATTGATCAATACCAATATCCCTCAGTGCCTTGTCGAGAGTGAGTCTCATGGATGATTGCGATTCACTCAGCACATAGCGCAAGTTATCCAATTCGGACATGGGTATCATGTCACTGCCCCAGAGCATATGGCCCGGTCCACAAACCAGAACCAACTCATCATCAAGCCATTTCTGTACGAGAATCTCAGGGTGGTCAGGTGCTTGCTCCAGCAAGGCAAGATCCGACAGGCCTGTGGCAAGATGCCGTTGAATACGACGGCTATAACCCATGCGACTCTCAATCCTGTAGGCCGGATAGCTTTCAGCAAAACTCAACAATAGATTGGGTAACATATGTTCACCGATCGCAAAGGTGACTTCGACACGCAGTTTGTTTTTACCTGCCCGAAGCAACTCAAGATCATCCAACAGAGAAACCTGATGATCGAGTACCAATCTTGCATAGTTATAGACCTTAGTACCTGCCGTCGTAAGTTCCAGTCGACGCCCATCCCGCTGCATCAAGCTCATGCCATAACATGCATCCAGGGCTCGCAACCTTTTTGTCACCGCCGGTTGCCCAATATGCATTGCTCGTGCAGCCTCAGATACACCGCCACGTTCGACGACAGCTCTCAAAGTCGCCAGGTGCTTTAAGTCCGGTAGAAATCTATATTCCATAATGGAATATTATGACATTATTATTTATTTGAAAACAATGATCATATTAGGCAATATGCCCTGCTTTTCCGGCTACATGGCAATATCTAAGGCTGATCACAGCCCTTATCACTACTGAATTGCTTTCCAATCTGGAATGATCTGCCATTGAATCAGATGGCCTGTCTTACCCATCCAGATTGATCGATTTTTTGAGTGCTGCAGGATTATCGCACCGTAGCTTGTCCTTAAAACCCAGTAGATGAGTGATTGCTTTGAACGAACAGCAGACAACACTGAATAGTGGCCCTAAATTCCCTCTTAAGCAGCTTATTGCGAGCACGGTTTTCCTGACAGGAGGGTTGTTACTTGCCAATATATCACCCACTATCGAGATTGCTTGGGTTGGTGCAATATTGATGCTGACTATCTACCTTTTCGCATTTGAGGTTGTCGGCGTTGATGTAGCTGCAGCGAGTGTTATGGTGTTGCTGGGACTTTCTTCATTACTCGCACCCTTTATGGGGCTGGAACAGGGCCTGGTAGACAATAAACACCTGTTCGACGGTTTCTCATCCAATGCCGTTATCTCCATCATTGCCGTGATGATTATCGGCGCCGGTCTCGATAGAACCGGCATTATGGGCAACGTCGCCACCTTCATACTGAAGGTGGGCGGCACAACAGAAGGACGCATCATTCCGATCATCTCCGCTACGGTGGGGTTTATCTCCTCATTTATGCAAAACGTGGGGGCTGCTGCGTTATTCCTGCCGGTTGTCTCTCGCATTTCCGCCCGTTCCAGCCTACCCATGTCACGCCTGTTAATGCCAATGGGGTTTACTGCGATCTTGGGCGGTACCATGACAATGGTCGGCTCAAGTCCACTGATACTGCTTAATGATCTAATCCTCACCTCGAACAAAGCACTGCCTGCAGAACAGCAGATGGATACCTGGGGATTGTTCTCGGTAACACCGATTGGCATTGCATTGATCATCACCGGGATCATCTATTTCGTATTGGCCGGAACCAAAAACATGCAGCGAGAGCAGTACCAGCGGCACTGATCCAATGCAGTATTTTCAGGATGTCTACGGCCTGCGTTACCACCTTTCTGAGATGGTTGTCACAGATGGCAGTAGCCTGATCGGCAAACAGCTGGATGATATTGAAACAGCCTACAGCGTACGGATCATCGCAAGCAAAATCTCAGGTGAAGCCAACCGTATCGGCCCAGAGGTGCCTTGGCCAGAGATGTCGACATACAGGCAGGCATGGTAATGGGGATTGACGCAGACCCGGAGTCACTGCTGGCGTTCGTTGAAGCATTTAACCTGAAAAAGCGTCCCATTCTACGCACCTTTGCCAACGACCTCTCTGCCGGTAAGGCGGGAATAGCCGAAGTGGTCATCCCACCGGGATCTTCCCTTATCGGAAAAAGTGCCCGTGACGTCTGGATGAGAAAGACCTATGGTCTTGCCATGATTGGCATGCATCGCAACGGTGAGACCCTTAGGGAAGGCGATGATATTCGCAACAAGCCGTTCATGGCAGGTGATACCCTGGTTGTGCATACACAATGGGATGTACTGCCAAGAATAGAAAAAGATAAAAACTTCGTCGTGGTTACCACGGAGTATCCCCATGAGGAGTTGCGTCCTCACAAGGTGGGTTGGGCGATGCTGTTTTTCGCAATTGCACTATTCATGGTCCTGTTCACGGATATTCGTCTCTCAGTCGCTCTTCTGACTGGCACCATGGGTATGGTTTTATCCGGTGTGTTGAATATCGAAGAGGCCTATGAGGCCGTAAGCTGGAAGACTGTATTTCTTCTCGCCTCATTGATACCACTTGGACTTGCTGTAGAGACGACCGGCACAGCCAAATGGATTGCTGAACAGGTACTATGGGTTGTCGGTGATATGCCTATATGGGTCATTCAATTGGCCGTTGCCGTGCTGGCTACCTTCTTCACACTGGTGATGTCTAACGTAGGCGCGACCGTTCTTCTGGTGCCACTGGCAGTCAATATAGCAATCGGTGCAGATGCCAATCCTGCCATCTTTGCCCTCACAGTTGCGATTGCGACATCTAACTCTTTCTTAATCCCAACCCATCAGGTCAACGCCTTGATAATGGGCCCTGCCGGTTATCGTGTTACGGATTTCATGCGCGCTGGAGGGATCATGACTGTACTGTTTCTGGCTGTCATGATGCTTGTGATCAACTTGGTTTTTTAATGGGTGGTTCCACCCTTGATTGTTACCAAGCCTGAACTCCTTCAAGATACTATTGGAGTCTGCCAACACTTATATGACTGCCACTGCCGGTAGGGATATTTGTATGAGAACACTGTTTTAAGTACTATTGATTACGACGCATATTAGTTAAGCATGACCGGTTGCAACACGCACCCTGCCAAAGCCATGCCAGCAATAATAACCATAAGCGATTATTTTCTTTGCTTTTATTGCAATTAGTACGGTAGCAGCCACACCCACTGATGAATGATTCACGGATCATTAAACGATACAACGCCTATTACAAGGGCTGGTGTATTGCCTTTGGAGAACACACAGCCGATTATGATGAAGACCGGGATATCAGTTGGTTATTCGGTGAGGACAGGATTGGCCTGATTCTCTCAACCTCGCTACGTAAAAAGGCCCAGCACGAGCTACTGGGTCACCACGAATCGATTCCACAGCTTTTCCTGTCAAACGATACCGTTGGATTCAACCACTTCAATTATCGTTTACAAGACGAGATTGATACAAAAAACGCATTGCGATTTAGAGAGTTCCTGCTCCAGGGAGAAGAGCTGCATATGTTTCTGTGCAGCCACCTCTACTACCCTTCCAGCACCAGGATTCTTACCTTTGCTACCAAGAAGCCGCTGATCATCATGTATAAAGAGATGCAGCCTCTCAAGCTTGCCACCGGCAGTTCAAGATCTTGCATGCGCAACGTTTGCTGAAAATGCTAAATGCTACAGTCTCAACGCCCACCTGTCCGGTGTAATTCACGCATGCTTTCACTCCAATACTGACCGAGTAAAGATAGTGACCTGACACCTTCCTGCGTACCAGGCTCAAGGGCCAGCTTAACAATCCCTGCGACACCGCCTTTGGCTGGCGGGGCGGTTGCGATTTCCCGACTCATCTGGCTGAGCGCCGTTGACAGGCCGAGCAAGAGATGTTGAGTCTCAGGGCGATCCAGCACCTGCAGCAAACGCATCAAGCCTTCATTACGCGTGAGACGATCGAGTAGTGTTATGCCTTCACTCAGTGCCGAGGCCAAACGGGTAACGATCTCATCCGACATGGCATCCCGTGCCGAGGTAACCAGTGTTGCCAGTTCAGATAGTTGCTCTAGATCACGAGCGAATTCCTCGCGTTCTGCAGTCGTTGCTACAGTGGGGGGTGTTTCAGTCTGTGTAGTCATAACCTGGCCTCCTATACCTGGAAAGAGTGAAGCTCACCCAATGCGTATCCAGATGAAAATCGAATGGTGGTGTTGTTCATGTAAGTGAGCCTTTTTTCGTCGGTCAACTGCTTTTTTCCAGGTTAAAGCAAACCACGCACACTGGTCCAATACATCTTGTTATAGCTCATTTTGAACCAATGCATCGATTTGTTGGGCGACTTCAGATTGGGTGGATTTTGGTAGTTGAACATCGCATAAGTCGCACGATCATGGCCCGCTTCAATAAAGCAGTAGACCTTGCCGTCGTATTCACGTACTGGTGCGCCAATCTTTATGATAGATGCGATATTTTCAGCAACCACCTCAGCCTCGAAGTGCGCTGCTGAACCGGTCTTGCTGACCGGCAGGTTGGTGGTATCGCCCAGTACATAAACGTTATCGTGACCCTCCATAGTGAGTTGGTAGCGATCAGTTGGGATCCAGCCACCGTCACCGAGTTTGTCCTTCTCGATCACTTCCATACCACGGTGTGGTGGAATGGAGATGAGCAGGTCATACTCGGTTTCCGTACCCTCCTCGCTCTTCACAACCTAATTCTCTACATCCACTTCCTTGACATTGAATCGGGTAGCCGGGGGTCTCTAACCCCCAGCCCCCACAACACCCTGCATGCGGCTCCGCACAGGGCGTTTCACTTGGAATGGT
>JAHXHU010000386.1 GCA_025656375.1 Candidatus Thiodiazotropha sp. (ex Ustalcina ferruginea)
CTGGACCATTGAGGCAGATTCAAGCAAAGATAATCAGCGTTTCTCGGCCCGACTCACTCACTACCAGGGTAACAAACTCGATAAATTCAGCATTACCGATCAGACAACGGCCCAAGAAGCTGAAAAAAAATTACTGGAAGCGGGTAGCGATGGTTTACTGATCGTCAAGGTCGAGAAGAAGCAACGAAAACGTAATCCAGCACCCCCTTTCACTACATCGACCCTGCAGCAGGAAGCGGCTCGCAAGTTAGGCTTTACTACTCAGCGTACCATGCGTACCGCCCAACAACTTTATGAGGGTGTGGATGTCGGACAAGGGACGGTGGGTCTCATTACCTACATGCGTACCGACTCTGTCCATCTGGCCGATGAGGCAACCGTCGAAATTCGCGACCTCATCACTCAGCGCTATGGTGCCCAACAGCTCCCAAGCAATGTGCGCCTCTTCAAAACCAAGGCGAAAAATGCCCAGGAAGCCCATGAGGCTGTACGCCCAACCTCTGTATTTCGTGTCCCGGACGAGATCAAAGATCACCTGACCAAAGACCAGGCCAAGCTCTATGAGCTGATTTGGAAGCGCTCGGTCGCCTGCCAGATGATTCATGCCACGATTCATACCGTGGCGGCCGATCTGCAATGCGGAGAAGGGAACCTGTTCCGCGCCAATGGTTCGGTCATTGCCAAACCTGGATTTATTGCAGTCTATCAGGAGGGACTGGATGATGGTGCCAAGAGCGACAGCGACGAGAAGCTGTTACCCCCATTGGCAGAGGGCGAGGTGTTACCCTTGACGGCCATCCGACCCGAGCAGCACTTCACCGAGCCACCACCTCGCTACAGCGAGGCCAGCCTGGTAAAGGCCTTGGAAAAGTATGGCATTGGTCGCCCTTCGACCTACGCCTCCATCATCTCGACCCTGCAGGATCGGGAATATGTGGTGCTCGATAAAAAGCGCTTCAAACCCACCGACGTGGGACGCGTGGTCAACAAGTTTCTGACAGAGTACTTCACCCGCTATGTCGACTATGATTTCACCGCCAACCTGGAAGATGAACTCGACGCGGTCTCTCGTGGCGAAGAGGATTGGGTCCCCTTGCTGAGTAAATTCTGGGGGCCATTCAAGGATCAGATCGACCATACCCAGGAAAATGTCAAGCGAAGCGATGTCACCCATGAAGCGTTGGACGAGAAATGTCCCACATGTGGCGAGCAGCTATCCATACGTCTGGGTCGTCACGGACGTTTTATCGGCTGCACCAACTACCCTACCTGCGACTACACCCGGGATGCGGATTCCAGCGAAAAAGAGGAGCCGGAGGTTGTGGAGGGACGGAGCTGTCCTGAATGCAATTCCGAGTTAGTAATAAAGCGTGGCCGCTACGGAAAATTCATCGGCTGTTCGAGCTATCGCAAGTGCCGCTATATCGAACCATTGGAGAAACCCGAAGACACAGGTGTCAGCTGTCCCAAATGCCATAAAGGCAACCTGCTGAAACGAAAATCACGTCGGGGCAAGATCTTCTACTCCTGCTCCACCTATCCGGATTGCGACTATGCCGTATGGAACGAACCGGTCGCTGAGCCCTGTCCTAACTGCGGCTGGTCGGTATTGACAATCAAGACCACCAAGAAAAGGGGCATGGAGAAGGTCTGCCCGCAAAAGGATTGTTCATTCAGTGAACCTCACGAGGAGTAGTCGCTGCAACCGCTGATCGAAAACGGTGCGGAAGGCCGCACCGGAGCAATCTCAATTCACCTTGATGGAGTACTAAGTGGTGCCCTATTCTAGCCCCCGATGTAATTGATCAATGATTGTCGCTGCCTCGTCCATATGTTCAAAAGTATGGCTCCCTCCCTCAAAGCAGTGCACCTCGCCAATCCCTGCATAGCGCTCAGCGGCAATCCGATAGTCGATCAACTCGTCACCCTTATCGAGCAACAAAGTAGTTGGTAGATCGCCCGGCATCGGGTTCATTGCATAGGTTCGGGTTGAAGCAACCATCTCTGAAGAGAGGTAGTAGCGTTCATCCAATGCCTGATTGAATTGCCAGCCGACCACCTGTTTTAGCAGTTGCCAGGGTTGTAGGGCCGGGTTGATCATCACCAAATGTTGGAAACCCAATCGACCCGCCAGCCAGGCACCATAGAAACCGCCCATGGAACTCCCGACCAGGACATGGGATTCTGCCACATTGCTCTCTTGCTGTAACAAACGTGACAGTTCATGAGTCAACTGAGCTATGGCCTGTCCGGCTAGATGGGCCGGATAGGTCGGACTGACGACCTGTATGGACGGAAGCGACTTTCGCAGTGTTGCAGCCTTACCCGAACTGCCTGCACTATTGAGTCCATGGAGATAGACGATCACTCAAAAACCTCTATAAATACTATTTTGGCGCTGATCATCGCAGTCAGTGTAGATCGTGTCCAGAAACACCCTTTCGGAGGAGCCAGGAACCTTTACAATATGGGGCATTTCTAACCGGACACTCGCGTAGAATGATGGCTGTCCCCATATAATATAATTTTATGCTTTTTGGTTACGCTGTCTGCCGGATTATCCAACACCCTGTGCAGATTATGGGTAAACTGCCCGATGATACTTGGCTGAAACACCAGCTTGTACATCAATACCCTACATCTGGACAATTATGGATATGTTCGCACACTCCACCCTATTATGCTGCCAGCAGTAGGGAACAAAACCACCAAGGATTCAATCGCGCTCGGATCATGCGGGTAGCGGATTCCCAATGATTGATGTAGACAACAGGATGTATTTTCCACCATGCTCACCCCTTCATTGAGTACCGTAGACCTGGTCGTCATCCTGGCCTATCTGGTCCTGGTGATCTTTATCGGTCTGCGCATGGCGCGACGCACTCATAGCGGAGAGGATCTCTTCCTCGCCGGGCGAAGGCTGGGTTGGGTGCCGATCGGTTTTTCACTGTTTGCCTCCAATATCTCAAGCACGACGCTGATCGGGCTTTCGGGTGCAGCCTACACCTGGGGCATCGCCGTCTCCAACTATGAATGGATGGCAGCCTTCGTGCTGGTATTCTTCGCGATTTTTTTTATCCCCTACTATCTCAATGCACGCATCACGACCGTGCCGGAGTTTCTTGAACGGCGCTTTGATCGCCGCTCACGTCTCTATTTCTCCGCGCTGACGTTGTTTTCCAATGTGATCGTGGATACCGCAGGCACGCTGTTCGCCGGTGCCATCGTGCTGCAGGTGTTCTACCCAGACCTTGACCTGTTCACGGCCTGCCTCGGATTGGCTTTGCTGGCTGGCCTCTATACTGCGGCGGGTGGCCTTGCCACAGTGGTCTACACTGATGTATTGCAGGCTGTGGTACTGCTGGTCGGATCATGTATGGTGGCCTACCTGAGCTTTGGCCAACTGGATTTCTCATGGGCCAACGTCGTCGATGCCACGCCTGCCGACAGACTTTCGCTGATGTTGCCGCTGGATGATCCCAACCTGCCCTGGCTGGGTACACTGGTCGGTGTCCCGATACTCGGCTTCTATTTCTGGTGTACCAACCAGTTCATTGTGCAGCGGGTTCTGGGCGCGCGCAGCATCGCGCACGCGCGCTGGGGTGTGCTGTTTGCCGGTTTTCTGAAACTGCCCGTGCTCTACATCATGGTCTTGCCCGGCGTGATGGCCGGGGTGTTTCTTCCCGAACTGGAAAACGGTGATGCCGTCTTCCCGGCCCTGGTCACCACCCTGTTACCGACAGGACTGGTCGGGCTGGTGATGGCGGGACTGTTGGCCGCGATCATGTCCAGCATCGATTCGACACTGAACTCCGCGTCTGCATTGCTGACGATGGACTTTCTGCGACCGGAGCGACGCGGCTGGTCGGCAACGCGTGTCGTCTGGACCGGACGTGGATTCATCGTACTGTTCATGTTCCTCGCCGCATTGATCTCGCCAATGGTCGCCAGTTTCCCCGGGCTCTTCCATTACCTGCAATCGGCGCTGGCCTATCTGGTGCCGCCGGTTGCCGTGGTGTTCATGCTGGGACTGTTCTGGCGTCGTGCCAGCGCCACGGGTGCCTTAGCCACGTTACTCGGCGGCCACCTGGTATCCGCGCTGCTTTTCATTTTTTCACTGACTGACCTGCTGTCGCTGCATTTCACGATCGTCGCAGGCCTGCTGCCGCTGATATCCAGCGTGATCTTTGTCATTGCCAGCCTGCTGAGCGATCCGACACGAGACCAGGTGCACCACTTCACATTCAGTACGGATACGACGAAGCGACAGCCTGAACTCGCCCGCTGGCAGGACTACCGAATCTACAGCCTGATCCTGGTGACACTGGCAACGGTGTTGGTCATAGTGCACTGGTAACAGGTAATCCAGACATCCACTCTAAATAATCTGAAATAAATGGGTGATGAGATGAACGCCACCCCTTTCACCGGCGTCAAAACAAAGTCAACATGCCAATACCACACTTTCGAGGTACGAGAGCCGAGTGTTAAGCAAGAAAGCTTGTCCCAGGGATGTTGATAGATCTGGGAACAGGCAGCATTTAGAAAGATCAAGAATAGTCGATGCCAACAGCCTTCCCCTTCTATAAAATCGCTGGGATTCAGATATGGCCTTAACCAGGGACTCTTAATGAACACCAGCAACACCCAGTTGAGCGTGATCGTTCCGACGCTGAACGAGTCTGCAGCACTGGGGATTCTGCTGGGGCAACTTAAGCAACAGCGGTCAATACAGCTACAGATCATCGTAGCCGATGGCGGCTCCAAGGATGGCACGGATGAGCTGGCGCTCACCCAGGGTGTCGAGCTCTCGCGTTCCGCTGTGGGTCGCGGCAGACAGATGAACACAGCTGTCAGGCTCGCAGATGCACCCTTTCTGCTTTTTCTACATGCCGACTCCCAGCTCACCGACGACCATCAGCTTAACCGCGCTCTGCTCACTCTGCAGGCGGCCGGCAAGAACTACAAAGACGAGCGGACTGCAGGCCACTTTCGATTGTGTTTTCGACGCAGAGCTGCCGATAACGCCCTCGCCTACCGTTACTACGAACGAAAAAGCGCCCTGAACCGTCCGGAGTGTACCAATGGCGACCAGGTTTTTTTACTCGCAAGGGCCTTTTTTGACGAACTGCACGGCTTCGACGAGTCGCTCTGGTTTCTCGAGGATCAGCGATTGGCTGAACGCATCCATCAGACCGGGCGCTGGATAACACTGCCCGGGGTACTCGAAACCTCGGCTCGACGCTTCGAAAAAGAGGGCCTGGGCAGGCGCATGGTACTCTCCGCACTGATCATGAACTTCCACAGCATGGGACTGGATGAATTCTTTCACCATGCCGATACCGTCTACAGAGATCAGGACCAAACCGGGCGGCTGCGGCTCGCACCCATCTTCAAACTCATCCATAGCCTCAATCGCGAAGCCGGTATTCGAGTTACGCTGCGGCGTTGGCATGCCACAGGACACTATGTCCTCAGCCACGCCTGGCAGCCGTTCTTCTTCCTTGACGTTGCCCTCGGCAAAGGCACAAGCGAAGCTGAGCGACCCTGCCTGAGGTTTTACGACCGCATCTTCCGCCCGGTGACCAACTTTATTGTGTTTGAATACGTGACTGCGGGGCTAACCTGGATCTGGTATCGAATAAGCTGGGCTGTTTATGCGCTACAGGAGCACAGGGAGCGCTGACGGTGGTCTTAAGACATTGCTTTTTTACAGCCAGGAGATGGGTTGTAACCGGGAATTCATCCGCTATTGACCTGCCCCCGCCATACCTGTAGCGTTCCCGCCTGCTGAAGGTGCCCACCCTGTTCGGTGGGTCAACCCCAATATGGCATCCACTGTCATTCGGGGTGAAACGGGAAGCAGGTGAAAGACCTGCACTGCCCCCGCAACGGTAAGCAGATTGAGATACCGCAATAGTCCACTGTGCTGAGAGGCATGGGAAGGCGTCGGTATCGGGTGGCGACACCCCTCTGCAAGTCCGGATACCGGCCTTGGCGACTCACGGTGTTCCGGAGGGCGACGGTGGCTGAACGACTTCCTGTCCGATATGGATACAGATAGTTTTCGCCTTCTCCTCTCAATACCACACCTCAATCCTACGCGACGACGCGGGTGTGCGTCCCTTGGAGAAGTTATGAAGATCCACCCTGGATACAGGCTGGCATCAGCTTGTCTGATTGCCTTGACGCCTTCGACCGTCCCGGCCGATACCGAACTCCCCTCTCTTATCGTCAGTGCCTCACGTACCGAGCAGCCGAGCCTGCTGACACCGGCCAGTATCAGCATCATAAGCCGTGCGGAGATTGAACAAAGCGCTGCACAAAATCTGTTGCAACTGCTGAGCGGTCGGCATGGCATTCAGGTCAGCAGCCTGTTTGGCGATGCTAGCCAAGCAACCCTCGACATGCGTGGCTTTGGTCCCAGCGCAGGAGCCAATACGCTGGTGTTGGTGGATGGACGTCGATTGAACAATGCCAGTGATCGCGCCGACCCGGACCTCAACAGCATTGATCTGCACCGGGTGGAGCGCATTGAAATTCTACAGGGCAGTGCAGGCACGCTGTATGGCAATCAGGCCGTTGGCGGCATGGTGAACATCATCACCCGTGAGCCTGAGGAATTAACAGCCAAGGCCTCGGTTGGTGTGGGCAGTTACAACGGCTATAACCTCTACGCCGATATCAGTAACAACCTGGGGAACGGCCTCTCCTATCGTCTCTCGGCTAAGCGAAGAGAGAGTGACAATTTTCGGGAGAATAATGACACCAATCGGAATGACCTCAATCTGCGTCTCGATTATGATCACCAAAGCGGCGGCCTGTTCTTTGAGCATCAATGTGTGGATGACGATCAACAAACCCCCGGTTCTCTTTTTAGGGAAGAACTTGAGGTCGATCGCAACCAATCAGCCACTGCCTATCACGGGGACTTTAGCAACAGCAAGTCGAAGATCAGCCGCTTTGGCTTACAACAGACGCTGGGGCTCTACTGGTCCGTCGAAGGGGAGTTAACCTATCGTGATAACGAGCGAGAATTCCAAAGCAGCTTTCGTTCATTCCCGGGCTCACCCTCTTCCCAGGAGAGAGAGGTGAAGGGCTTCAATCCTCGTTTGATCGGTGTCCTGCCTCTCTCAACGGGGGACGCCACTCTAACCGCCGGCGCCGACTTTGAGCGTACAGATTACGCCCTGGAAACCAGCTTCGGACCCCAGTTGCTCGATCAATCGGTGGATGCGTTCTACCTTCAACTTACTGCACCAATGACAAGCTGGGCCTCAGCCACTGCCGGTTTCCGACATGCCCGAATCGACAATATTATCGAGACCAATACCTCACATGATCGACTGGACGACAGCGTCAATGTGGGTTCTCTTGGCATCACATTCAGGCCCACGGGGGCTTTTCGCCTTTTCCTTCGACTCGATGAAAATTACCGCTTCGCAACCGTGGACGAGCACACCAATGTCGTATTCGGTCAGCCTATTGGTATAGAAAACCAGACGGGTACCTCCTATGAAGCAGGCATCGAGTGGCGTCAGCCTGCGTTGAGGAGCAAGCTGGTGATCTATCGACTCAACCTCGAAAACGAGATCAGTTTCGATGCTTCGGGTTTCGTCAACACCAATCTGGATGAGACTCGCCGTGAAGGGGTTATCCTGGAGACACGCTGGCAGGTGAAGCAGACTTTCAGCCTGGGCGGAAACCTGAACTACACAGACCCAACCATCACGGATGGTGCCTTTAAAGGCCATCACATTCCATTGGTAGCAAACCGTTCGGCCCAACTCAACGGCGATTGGCAGATTGCTTCACAGTGGAGTCTGTTTGCCGAAAGTGTGTTCAGTAGCGAACGTGTTATTGGCGGTGACTTTAACAACAGGCTGCAACGCCTGCCTGGTTATGGTGTAGTGAATGCCGGTTCACACTATCGTTCCGGGCCCTGGCATCTCAGCCTGCGGATCGATAACCTGCTGGACAAACACTATGCAAATTCCGCCTCAGCCGGATTCGATGCATCATTCACTCAAAGGGCTGCCTTCTTCCCGGCACCAGAGCGAAACTTTTGGCTCAACCTCAACTATCGGCTATGAGTGAGCAATGAGCGCAATGGTCACAGCACTGCTGCTGCTATTGCTGACTGCCTTCCCGGCAATGGCTGACCCACCCCAACGGGTGGTGTCGGTCAACCTCTGTAGTGACCAGTTGCTGCTCATGCTGGCAGATCCTCAGCAAGTGGCGTCGGTCAGTTACCTCTCCAGGGAGCAGGAGAGCTCATTCGTGGTCGAATTGGCTGTAGGCTATCCCGTCAATCACGCCCAGATCGAAGAGGTCATCAGCTATCAGCCTGACCTGGTTGTGACCACGCCATACACCAACCCACGCTTGCTCAATACCCTTGAGAAGTTGGGCTTCAAGACTCATAGGCTGACACTCGGCCATAGCGTGGAAGCGATCGCCACCGACATTCGTCAACTCGCAGCCAGGCTGGGACAAATGCCACGGGGTGAGGCGCTGATCAGGCAGATGCAACAGCGCCTGCAGCTCAGCCGTTCAACCAGGCTCGTCGGCCGTCCCAAGGCACTCTTCTACCAACCCCGTGGCTATACCAGTGGAATCGACACCCTGCAAAATGAAGCCCTGCAACTGGCAGGATGGCGCAACCCAGCAGCAGAAGAGGGTATTGTGGGATATGTCCCCGTCCCACTGGAACAGATTATCCATTGGCAACCCGATACCTTGTTCACCTCAAACTATGGTGAAAGCGGTGACTCGCTAGCAGAACGCCAACTCGAGCACCCTGCACTCAAACGCCTGCTGGGGCATAAACCCATGCTGCAGATTCCCTATAAGTACTGGATCTGCCCCGGTCCAATGCTGGCAGAAGCGGTATCCATGCTGCATGAGGCAAGAGAGAGGGAAAGGTCAATAATGGGAATACACAAACCGGAATCACCCGACCGATGATAGCTGCCATGGCCCAGCACAGACTACTACTCTCACTAGGGGGTTTGATCATCCTCACGGCACTTCTCTCCCTGTTGATCGGCAGTCAGGCCATACCCCTGATAGACGCCTTGCATGAGAGCTTTGCCGGCGATACCGGTATCTACGGTCTGATCCTGACCGAACTGCGCATTCCCAGAACCCTGGTGGCCTTGCTGGCCGGGGCTTCTCTCGGTCTTTGCGGTGCCGTGATGCAATCTCTACTGCGTAACCCCCTGGCCAGTCCCGGCCTTGTCGGTAGTGCAAGTGGCGCTGCCCTCGGAGCGGTCATCACCCTCTATTTCGGTCTTGCAACGTTTTTTACCTACGCGCTGCCCCTGGGTGGCATAATCGGTGCGTTACTCGCCACCCTGACGGTCTATCTCCTGGCGGGCCGGGATGCCGGCACCCTGACCCTGATCCTGGCAGGCGTCGCGGTCAACGCATTTACCCTGGCGCTGGTCTCCCTGCTGCTCAATCTGGCACCCAGCCCTTATGCCGTACAGGAGATTGCACTGTGGATGCTCGGATCACTGGCGAATATCAGCAGCAATGAACTCTGGATCCTGCTCCCTGGCACCCTGGCAGGGTGGATGATGATAGGGCGTCAGGGTCGATCCCTCGACCTATTGACCCTTGGTGAGGAGACTGCCAGCTCAATGGGCGCCGAACTGCCTCGCCTGAGGAGACGTCTGTTTCTTGCCGTGGCATTGGCGGTAGGCTCAGCCATATCAGTCACCGGAGCCATCGGTTTTATTGGACTGGTTGTACCTCACCTGCTGCGACCTTTGGTGGGCTATCAGCCGAGCAGATTGCTGGTTCCCAGTGCCATGGGAGGGGGCTTGCTATTGTTGCTGGCAGATATCGGTGTGCGTCTGTTACCGGCACAAGGGGAGATCAAGGTCGGTGTTGTCACCGCATTGATCGGCACCCCCTTCTTTCTGTGGCTGATCATACAGGGCAAAAGGAGCGGCCTATGAATCTAATGAGTGGACACTCTCTCTGCTTCAGTTGCGATGCCCAGCCGATACTTGACGGTGTTGATATCACACTTGCAGGGGGTGAGATGTTGGGGCTGATCGGCCCGAATGGTGCCGGTAAAAGTACCCTGTTGCGATTGCTTGCCGGGGTTATCACAGCTGACAAAGGGATGCTCTCTCTTGAGGGTAAACCGATCTCAACCTTTACACCCCGCGAGCGTGCACGACGTATCGCCTATCTGCCACAACTGAGTGAGATTGCCTGGCCAATGAGTGTTGAGCGTCTGGTGACGCTTGGACGCATCCCCCATCTGGAACCCTGGCAGCACCCCAGACCCTATGACACGGAAATAATTGAAAGAGTCATAACTGAAACCGATCTTCTGCCCTATCGAGATCGTCCTTTCAATACCCTTTCCGGTGGTGAACAGGCACGGGTTGTATTAGCCCGTGCGATGGTTTCAGAACCTGACATTCTCCTCGCCGATGAACCCGTCTCAGCACTGGACCCTGCACATCAACTCGATGTGATGACACTACTCAGCAAGCACTGTGAGGCGGGCCACTCAGTTATCGTTGTATTGCATGACCTGAACCTGGCAGCCCACTTCTGCAAAAGACTGAAACTGCTCTATCGAGGCCGCACCCTGGCAGAGGGTGATGCCAATCAGGTTCTCACCCCGCAAAATCTCGAAAAAGCCTATGCCATAGAGATGAATCTATCTGCAGATCTGTCGCCGACAACGTTCCGCTTGCCATGGCGTCGCATCAATAAACAGTAACCCATCAATCAGGATGAAAGGTTATAACTATACCAAAAGGTAAAATAAAGCATTGAAAACCGCTTCAAATCTATGAAATCCAGAAGTACAATTTCCACTATTGCAACAAAGACATCAATCCGGTGAACAAGCTCGAAATAGAAGAACACCTCTCAAATTTAAAAGCATCTGAATGTGGTTACCCTTTTGGACCTGATGCATTGGTGTTTAAAGTCATGAATCGGGTAGCCGGGGGTCTCTAACCCCCAGCCCCCACAACACCCTGCATGCGGCTCCGCACAGGGCGTTTCACTTGGAATGGTGAA
>JAHXHU010000068.1 GCA_025656375.1 Candidatus Thiodiazotropha sp. (ex Ustalcina ferruginea)
AAACTGTTATTCGGGGATCCACCAGATCCCGATATTTCACCACTTCAATCCAGGCTGCTATTCTCATGAATATTTATGGGACAGCAGTGTTATTTTAATTACCCATACATCGCTTCAGAACAGGCAACTCGTACCCAACTATTGGAATGGGTGCTGAGATGGACACCCCGCCATCCGGCATCGTATGTGCCAAACTTGAAGTGGTGTGTATTCAACAACAAGTAACGGGGTGTCCTGATTCTTTATTCTCCTGATTCTCATTATTAACATCAGCAACGCTTGTTGTCCCACATTCACCTGAGAAAAAGTGATCTACAATCATTACTTTGGTTCGTCTTTGCCAAATTGGCAGAAGAAAATTCCTAATTAAAATAACTAGATAGCGTTTTTAATCTTGGATTACCTGTCAACTTGTCAGGATTAGCCAGGTGTGAAGCCTTGAGGCTTCTACGCCTTAAATCTAATAAGTCATATAAAACAATGAGGTACGTGCTGTACTTGCGTAATGGAATACTATTTGCACTGTATCTTTGGAATGTGCTTTGTGTGCACTGATTTAAAGATACAAAACAATAAAATGGGTCGAGAGTATGGTCTATCTGCTGTGATAGACGGCACTTTATAGAATTAATCATATCCCCGAATTGAGCTGGACGGGAAGGTAGTTTGGCCTGGCTGCATACATTCAAGGACTCGGAACAGCCCATGAGGAGGGTTTGAGTATGTTGAATCGATTGATGGCTGTGATTCGGCAGCCGTTTTCTAATGATCAGACAAACCAGGCAATCCAGGATGAAGAGGTCTGCTCGACGAGGCGCGGGTTGTTCAAGAGAGCGGCTGCTGGTGCCGTCTCCATTACCGGTACCGCAGGCCTCGCCAAGGTGGTGGTTGATTCATCTCTACAGCCAGACTTGCAGGACAAATACATCAAGGATCACCTGTCTGGTGAGCAGGAATTGATGGGACGGGAGTATGTGTTGATGTCTGAGCAGGAGAAAGCTGACATGGTGCAGACGTTCATCAATAACTACTCCGATCAGAGCTGATGAGATTGTCAGCTGTACTGATCGACTGTTCAGGGTTGAATTGGCACGCCGCAGAATGGTCGTTTGTTCCAGTGGTCACACCCTGCCTGTCTCGGCCACACGTTTGTTGCCCCGTTTTATTCGACTGCTATTCGATCAGAGGATAGATATGTCCAAACAAGAAACCAAAGTAAAGGATGCGAATGGCACCTCTCGTCGTGATTTCCTGCGTAAGGCGGGTACTTATACGGCGGCATCTCTCTCCGGTGCAGCCATGCTGCTATCAAATCCCAAACCGGCTAAGGCGACAGCCAATGTTTCCTGGGCCGAGCATTTTCAGAAAAACTACCGCCTGATGACGGATGATGAAAAGAAGGAGGCAGTCGAGCGGCTTGAGAAACGCTATTCGGAAGAGTTCGGGAAAAAGGTCAAAGTTGGTAGTGAGCCAGCTATAGAAGGCGTGCTGTTAGGCTACGCACTCAACATTCAAAAATGCATTGGATGCCGGCGCTGTGTCAAGGCTTGTGTTGCCGAGAATAATCAATCACGGGGTGAGAAACAGCAGATCGAATGGATTCGAGTATTGCGTATGGAGAAGGGTCAGTTTTCTGCTGAGGACAGGGATGTGCACGGCTATCCCGAGGATTACGGTATTCAGGTCGGTGGTAATGCCTATAAGCCCGCAGGTGTTGTGCTGGAGGGTCAGCACTACTATGAGCCCGACCAGGTACCTGAGAAAGATGCCTTTTACCTGCCCATGCAGTGCATGCAGTGTGAGAAGCCTCCCTGCGTCAAGGTCTGTCCGGTCCGAACTACCTACCGTGATCCCGATGGCATTGTTGTCATTGATTACAACTGGTGTATTGGCTGTCGTATGTGTATCGGTGCCTGTCCCTATTGGGCACGGCGTTTCAACTGGGGGGAGCCTGATCTCCCGGCCGAGGAGATGAATCCGGATACCCATTATCTGGGTAATCGTCCACGCATGAAAGGTGTGGTCGAGAAGTGTACTTTTTGTGTCCAGCGAACCAGAAAGGGGCGTTGGACCGGTTGTGTCGAGGTCTGTCCAGTGGGTGCCAGAAAACTGGGTAATCTACTGGATCCCGAAAGCGATGTTCGTAAGGTGTTGGCGAGCAAAAAGGTGTTTCGTTTGCGAGCAGACTTAAATACCTATCCAAAGTTTTTCTACTTCATGGATTAAGGGGCTATCTCTTGAAACGCTTTATCCAATTCTTCATCGATTTTTTACGCAGTGGTTTCAGCGGGGGCATTTTATTTTGGGCCTGGATGCTGCTCCTCTCCTTTTTTATCATGCTCTGGGGTTATGGCGAATTTGTCCAGATCAGGGATGGCATGATTGTTACGGGTCTGAATGACCAGGTCAGTTGGGGATTCTACCTGGCCAATTTTGTCTTTATGGTCGGTGTTGCTGCCGCAGCAGTGACCGTGGTGTTTCCCGCCTATGTGTACAAGCACCATGAGTTACATCGGATCGTGGTGCTTGGTGAGATGTTGGCGATTGCCGCGGTAGTGATGTGTCTGCTCTTCGTCACGGCTCACATGGGCCGACCGGACCGACTCTGGCATATCTTTCCTGTGATAGGCATCTTCAACTGGCCACATGCCATGCTGACATGGGATGTGATCGTACTGACCGGTTATCTGGGATTGAATATCATTGGTGGTTTTTATTTCCTCTACAAGAAATATGCAGATACTGAGCTAAACAAGACTTTTTATCTGTCGGTGGTCTATATCGCAATCGTCTGGGCCTTGAGTATCCATACGGTGACAGCCTTTTTGATCAATACTATGCCGGCGCGGCCAATGTGGTTCCATTCGATGATGCCGATCAAGTTCATTACCACCGCCTTTGCTGCAGGTCCCTCGCTGATTATTATTGTCTTCCTGCTGGTGAGACGATTCACGCCACTGAAGATTGCCGACGAGGCCTTTCATATGCTATCCCAGATTATCGTCTGGTGTCTCGGCATTGCCCTGTTCCTGACCCTGTCAGAGATTGTTACTGAACTCTATCCCAGCACTGAGCATTCTCTGGGGTTGCAATACCTGATGTTCGGCCATCACGGATTGAACACACTGGTTCCATTCTTTTGGACGGCTATGGCGTTGATGATCGGTGGCTTCATTTTGTTGCTTATTCCTAAGGTCAGAAAGAACCTGCTGGTCCTGCCATTCATTTGTCTTGCCGTCTTTATCGGCATCTATATCGAAAAAGGCATGGGACTGATGCTGCCGGGGGTTACGCCGACACCCATTGGTGAATTTGCTGAATATACGCCGAGCAACATTGAATTTATGGTGGTTGGTGGGATTTGGGCGATTGGCTTTTTTGTTTTGACCGTGCTCATCAAAGGTGCGATCGGCGTCTTATTGGGTGATGTTCGTTATACAGAGAGTGAGAGCCGGACAGTTCGGGGTGAACAGACAAGGGCGGCAACGACCTGAACACAAGGTTCATCAGTGACTATGCTGACTCCACTGATCCCAGGAGAGAAAAATAATGCCTAATTTTCAGCTGTTCGGACCTATCATCAGCTTATGTTTGTTGGTAGCTGCATCGATTGCCTCTGCTGCCGAGGAAACAGTCCAGCAAGACAAAACCTGTTTTGAGAGCAGAAAGGGGTTGAGTCAGGTCCAGCAACACGAAATTCAACCTGGCGTGATGAACGTGAAGTGTTCTTCGACCACGGGAGGTGTTCTGTTTTGGGGTGACCCCTTTGATGGAACCATACCGATGGGTGATATGTCCGTGGAAGCAGACTACTCCCATGAAGAAGCCGTTGTTAAGCCCCGTGAGCCACAAATCGACCGAAACAAACTGTTGACGATCTGTTCCATGGCCTGTCATAACGGTGAGTACGTTCCTTATCCTGGAAATAAGCTGGCCCGACCGCTGAAGATGCATAAGGATATTGTCCCTGACTCCATGCAGCTCAAGCATGGCAAGGGAGCGATTTGGTGCCTGGACTGCCACCATGCGGCTACCCGAACCAAGCTGATCGACCATTATGGCAATGAGATCAGCTTCAACCAGCCTCAGAAGCTGTGTGGGAAGTGTCACGGACAAGTCTATCGGTCATGGCGCAACGGTATCCATGGCAAGCGAATCGGTATGTGGCAGAAAGGTGGGAAGAAGCGATGGTGGACCTGCACTGAATGCCACAACCCCCACGATGTGGAGCAGGGCAATCGAAATTCAGGGTTTGCCCAGCTTACCCCGGAACCGGCACCGGTACTGCCAAAGGGAATGAGCAATGCGGATCACGAGCGTGGTTACGGAGAGCAAGCACATTAGTGTGTTAAATCGATAAGTGATAGAGGAATGGGCCACTGATTGCAACAGCCATGTCTGTGTGGAGGAGCACCATGACGAGTTTTCAAATAAAAGAAGATGCCAGGCGTGAGGCATTCGAAGCTATCTGGGAGTCCAAAATCAATGCAGTGTTTGCTGATGTCGCTGCAACCTACGACAAAGCCAATGACTTTGCCAGCCTGGGAATGCTGAAAGGGTTGCGTCGCCGCTTTATTGCCAGCATTGATGTTCAATCAGGCCAACGGGTACTTGATGTCTGTGCCGGTACCAATGTCATTGGCATTGAGTTATTGAAGAAGCAACCTGAGCTTGATGTCTATGCGGTTGATCGCAGTGACGCAATGCAAAGGGTTGGCAAAGAGCGTGCTATACGGCAGGGTTTTGATATCAAAGGTCGAATCTGCGATGTGCATCAACTCCCATTTCCTGACAATCATTTCGATGTGGTAACCCTGCAGTATGCGACGCGACACTTGAGAGTTATCGATGTTTTCCTGGAGATCAATCGTGTATTGAAGCCTGGTGGTAAATTTTATCATTTCGATATGTTACGGCCGGCTAACAAGCTCATTGAGGGGATCTACTGTCTCTATCTGAAAGGGTGTCTTACTGCGATCTCCTGGGCCATTCGCTCCGGTCCTGATGCCTTGGCCTGCCACAATTACTTTGTCGATGCAATAAGGCTGTTCTACTCGACAGAAGAGCTTTCTCGTCTTCTTTCCGAATTGGGCTTTGACGATGTTACTGGCAGGTCATTACTCGGTGGCACAGTTGCTATTCACAAGGCATGTAAGGCATAGGCGGAGTTAGAGTGCGTACAACCCTTTTTTTATTCTGTCCAGCCCTACTATTAAGGATTCATGCAATGGCGGTTTACAAGTCACTGATCACAACCATTGGTATCATCGCAGCATCAATGCTGACTCATTCAGCGCAGGCGCTTGATGCTGCAGGGTTGTATAGAGAACGGGCCTGCATAGCTTGTCATGGCGAAGAAGGCAGGGTGCCTGTGATGGCAGAGTATCCAAAAATTGCGGGGCAGAACGCCCCCTATATACTGGCACAGATGAAGGATATCAAAAGTGGTGTACGCAATAATACTCATGCTGTGGCTATGAAAAACATGATGCATCTAATCAGTGATGAAGAGATGGCCGTTGTCGCTGAATGGCTCGCCGGATTGCCGAAATAGACGCTTGGGGTCAGACGGTCCAGAGGGCATCGGTCAGCATGACGATCTGTGTATAGTAGACTTCCCGATCCAGGCCCAGAACAGTGGATGCGAAAAGTTCTGCATCGTCTGCGGTTGCAAGATCCCCATAGTTGACCAATACCGACTGATAGAGGATCAATGCCGGCAGCACCTCAGGTTGACTCTCAAATTGTTGATGCAGGGAGATCACGTAACCGTCGTCCGGGTTATCTGAGACCGGTTCTGTTTTGCCGAATAGACCCGGTTCAATGCCATCGGAAACAAAGCGGATCTCGACCGGGTGGCGGATACACCTTCTATCCTCGAAAAGCTTGAGTAAGGTGGGATAGTCGATGACTGGACCGTATCGGGAACGGATCTCTTTTGCCTTCTCGATCGCATGTTTGGATACAGCACTGTGAATTACCTTGCCTGCACGTTTTTTAGCCTTTTTTGTTTTCTGTTCCATAATATTGTGATCATCTGTCTAGACATTGGGCCAAAGGCCGACTATTGATATTACTACCAGAACCAAGGGCAGGTAGATACATAATAACCGAATCCGACACACATTTTGGGTGGCGTGCAGCTGAGGATAACTATGTCTGAATATCGACTGAAATTTACCGAGGGAACTGATCAGGATGATGAATCGAGACAGCGCACTCTCGATGAGCTCAATGACTTCATCAAAACAATGGATGGCCGTCCCCTTGCGATTGTTACGTTGGATAAGGAGCAGAGCATACTATGGGATCAGGAAGGTGAGATCGACTATCAGGATGCCTATGGACAGCAGATCATTGAACAGGTGACTGATGGCATCACCGAGACACTGGTTATCCGTAGTTGCGAAGGGCTTCCTGTTGCGCTTGCAGCCCAGAATGAAGAGACAGGATGGCAAGGTATCGGTATCGACAAGCGGCTGCGCTTCGAGATCGCCACAGCACTGCAAAATGATGAAGGTGAATTTGAATAGTGGGTGAGTGCGAGAAGTTTAGGTGACGGCAGTTGGTTCCCCAATATGTTTAGAAAAATCAATATGACATCACTGCATTGTCCTCAAGAGGATATTGAGTGATTGAACCAATCCTATACAGTCAATTGTAACCGAGAGTTGATGTTGGGATTCCTCAATTCTTTCCAATCTGGTCAGTTATTTAACCTGCACTAGCTACTGTGCATTCAGTTAGCTATCAACTTGGAACCTAATCTATTGTATCGATATGGCAGGTAATTATGCGCTATTGATTCGTGAGAAAGTAACTGGTTGTATTCTGAAAGTGCAGGACAATAATTTTTAGTATGGGGTCATGTATTCAATGTGACAGTTCAGTGACACTGTTATTTCCATCGATAGCCATTTGCAGCATACAGGCAATCGACTTTGGTACATTGCCATGTAAAGAAACAAGCCGTGTAAATGATATTTTATGTTGCATGCAAAACTGCAGGAGCCAGTAAGATAGAAACATAGTGAGAGTACGCATTTTATGTAATATTGGACCAATGGCCTGCCGCAAATAAACGGGTAATAGAGAAAATATTTGAGTCATTTCAGCAAAAAAAACAATTATAAACCAGGTAATGGTTATAGCCTGCCAGAGCCGTCGATACAGATTGAAGGGAATGAGTGACTCTAATGAATGGAGGCTGAATAATGCCATTAAGAATCGAGAGTCGAGGAACACCGGAGCAGCAGGATAACTACCGGCGTAGCATTGAACGCGTACTCGCTGGCGTGCAACGTACGCATGTAGGCAGGATCGTGATCAGACACATAAATCGTTCGGATCGCACCGTGATGATCGTTCCATACACAGGCAGAGCTATTAACGCGGCTGCAGTGCCAGGAAATGATGCAGCATCAGGTACATTTTCGAGTACACGTGTGGTTCGAGGGACCAACTCGAGGGTCCTGTTCAGCGTTGACAGAAGTGTGAGGCCGGATGTACCACAAGGTACTGCTGACGAGGTTCTACTGCATGAATTAGCCCACGCATTGCGTCAAATCAATGGCATGGTACGGTGGGCTAGAGATGCAACGGGTGCACGCGTACCCCTAAGGATAGCAAGCTTCGGAAGCGTGGATGAGTTCTTTGCAGCAATGGTGGCGTCGGTGCACTCATCGGAGTTAAGGCGGCCCGTGCTAGGCAATCATGGTGTATGGGAGCTTAGGAACCCCGACGTACTTCTGCAAAGGCCATATTCGACACGCCTACGGGGTTTCTGGGAACGCATGCCGGTAATTGCAGCTATACCTGCTAATGTTGCAGCCTTTAATCCCTTTCGTGATGTTCCTCACTGAGGGTGGTTTAGAGTGTCGATTGGAGCCCCTGCCTATCAACCGTCTGACATAATTGCACTCTCGATGACTAGCCATAATCGGTAGGATGCACTTATTCACAGTCTATTTTTATAAAAGGCTGTCATTTGATCAGGATGATTGCCCAATTTTTTCATTGCCTCTTCATGGCAACCATAACGGCTAGGTTTCCATATGCATCTTTCTAATCAACCTTGATGAGGGTGTCAAACGTTTGCTGATTGGTCTCAGCATCAAGAAACCAGCCGACTATACGCTCATCCGTATGGGATACGGAAAATTCACCTCTACCTACACCTTCCATACTGACTTCAAACTTACGTGGCATATTAGCTAAAAATCGTCCTGATCCATTGCCATAACCTGGGCTGACGACAGTAAAGCTACCATCATCTTTTTGGCTAACAATGTAGAGGGTGTCTCATCCACCTGGCTTTTCCAGGTACCGTTAATATCAGGGTAGTGTTTTGTGATTGTCTGCTTTTTTGGAATCTGTACATGGGCTACGTCAGGTAGGGCTTGAGTCATTTTTGGTTCAACTTGGGCGAGAATGGTTTTATTGGTCTCTCTGAATGATGCAATGTCACTCTCCTGTTCTCTATCGAACAGATAGAAACCGAAGCTGATAACCAGAAAGGCTGTAACCAGCCAAATGGTTTTCCGACTACCAGCAGATGTCGTACTGGTATTTTGAGGTTTATCCTTTGTGGTTGTGACAGCTTGTCCTATGGATTCTATCTTCTCCAACAATCTTATCAGACCTGCAATATCACTCTTCCACCGACCTTGTTTGTCAGAGATGTCATAAGTCTGTTTTTCGCGAAGCCAGGAGAGAGACCCTAAGTCCAGTTGATGGGAAATCTCTGTCCCTCCGAGGGTCACCGGAATAATGGGAATGTCCAATCGTTTAGCATACTCCAGCTCATAGGCAACATAGTTTTCGGGATCGGACTGACGCGCTTTCCAGATCGATTCCCAGTTGGGTCCGATGATGAGCAGCAGTGCGCCTGCTTCCTGTAAATTCTGTTCGATGACCGAACGCCATGATGTACCACCTTCGATGTCATCGACATCATGGAATGCGCGCCCATCTCCAAAATGATGTTCCAGCTCATCTTGAAGTCTTGCTACATATCCCGGACGGTCACCACGCCGGTAACTGAGAAAGATCTTTTTTTTGACCATGGTCAGTTACTCGTTGCTCCAATATCTACGGTCAGGTGAGGGACAATGCGTCCATGTCTGCTCACTCAATGAGTCAATTAAAAAAGGACTTCTACACTAAAAGTAAAGCAGATTACGGTCGAGAATGCACAATCTATAGTAAGATGTATTGGCAATAGGATATGAGAGTATTTTGTTTAAGTTCGTCTATTCTCTGGATGGCTGGATGGCTGGATGGCTGGATGGCTGGATGGCTGGATGGCTGGATGGCTGGATGGCTGGATGGCTGGATGGCTGGATGGCTGATATGAGTATGACCAGCAGTCCGCTGATCATCCCGGCGGCATGGGATTGGGGTAGGGATGGCCAGGCAGTCTGTGTAAATAGGGCAGCACCGATAAACCACTCAATACCAATCTTTAAAGTAACCAATGAGGCAATGAATACAATCCAGGGATCCTGACTTTGAAGCCAGGTGCGAAAAAGACCGGCACCCAAAAAAGCGTTGATCAAACCAGATAGCCCACAATAGGCCTGAATATCCGGTAGTAGCCACCATAGTGTGGCATCCACTAACAATAGACCGGCACCCAGCACCCGCCAACTTATACCACTCAGTAACTCATCGAATAACCAACCGACCAACCACAGTCCAGCACAATCCCATATCAAATGAGCAAGGTCACTGTGTACCAGGTGACCTGTAAATAGGCGCCAGATCTCTCCGTTGGCAATGGCGATTCGATCATAGACAAGATCAGGTTGCGCCGGTCCTGCCAATAAGAAGAGCAGGGTTGCGATGAGTATCAGCCAGGGGGCAGGTTCTGACCAGAACCTGTCCCGAGACTGATTGCTTGCTTTATCACCAATGATCACTTTTGGGAGTTACCAGCGATTCGGCGTTTCAGTGGTAAGAGTGTTGTTGCAAGTAATACCTGTAGAAGTATATCGAAGGGACCGATTGCACCACCGCCCTTACTGCCGCCACTCAGGGTTGCGCGAGGTTTATTGAACATCGGTCGCTGTTGATCGACCTGACGACTCTGGGCTGGTTTTTGACTGCGTTGCTGCCTGGCAGCCTGTTCTGTGGCGACCCTTTGCTGGTTAGAACGTTGAATCCCATAGCGATCAAAAACTTCATTCCTGACCACCAGCATTGAAGTGTAATCAGTGACCAGTCCATACTCCTTACCTATATCGGTGATAGCCTGCTTGAGATCGGCATCTTCGCCGAAGTCTTCCATCTGTTGTGCCAACTCCTCTATAGTGGCGTAGGCCCAGAGCCGTTCAAGTTCAGGGTTGAGGTCTGTTTGTGCGGGGAATGTGAACTGGCTTTTATAGTGCTTGGGTTTGCCTGACAGCAGGCCGTTCAACTCGACTTCAACTTCTCCGTCACCCCAGTAGTGACCAAAAAAGACCAGTTGTTGACCTCGGTAGAGGCTTCCTGGATTGATGGGTGTCAGATCCCCGGTTTTGATGCCTGTCAATTTAAGATTGACACCATGCAGGGCCTGATGCCCCACCTTGCTTGCGGCCAGCAGTATCTGGCCCACCATATCATCGCTATTGGATATAGAGAGGGCAAAACCACCTGACTCCCGGGTCAGGGTATCCAACAAGGGACGGTTGGCGCTGTTGCCCATGATAAAAGTAAAGAGGCGAACATCCTGTTTTGTAAGTAGTTTGATAAAAGCCCGTTGTTGGGTCTCACCCACATTTGCCACGCCATCGGTGACCAGAACCAAAGCTGAGGTTCTATCTGCATCGAGTGCCTTAACGCCAAGTTGCAACCCGGCATAAAGATTGGTGCCGTGATTAGGTGTGAGTGTGTGCAACGCTTCTATGTAGTGTTTTACATTAGCCGGATCAGCAATGACATATCCAGTAGTCATCTCACGGTAATCTCCCCATTAATAATGGGACTCAAAAGTAGTCACTGTTAAGCTGTCTGAGCCAGCTTCTGTATCGGGGTGATTCCACCTAAT
>JAHXHU010000033.1 GCA_025656375.1 Candidatus Thiodiazotropha sp. (ex Ustalcina ferruginea)
GCCATAACAGGTTGTCGAAGATCGAGTCGATTTCGGGGACTTGGAAGTCCCGAAATCCATCATGAGATCAAAGACTCTCTTGATCATCTGTTTTATCGCACTATTCACCAGGTCGGTCACGCTACCTTGTGCGGTGGATTCGGCTTGACTCATCAGCGTTTGTATCTGCGGACGGTAAGCGTTGATGACCGGTAATATGCTTTGTGTTCCCAATGCCTGGGCGTGCTCTAACAACTCTTCACAAGTGATTAGATGATCGAGTCTCTCTCCTTTTGGATTGAGGAAGAGGCGTATCAGTGTCGGCGGCAGAAACCGACCCGCTTGTAAATGACGAGGTGCCGGACATTCAAGTACAAACAGGCATTCCAATAGCAGTTGCCCCGCCTTTAATCTTGGATGTCGACAGGCCAGAGCGGCACTGTTTCCGGTCTGTTGGCCAATAATTTGCTCCATGGCGTTACTCACCAGTGGATGCTCCCAAGTTAGAAACTGTCGCTCCTCGTGAGCCAGGGCATCCCTACGACTAAATGTCACCGTCATGCCATCGGCAGGAAGTCCTGGAAGCGTGCCTGCAATAACCTGATCCCCTGGACGCAAAATCAGTCCGGCTTCACCCAGCTCTTCAGTGTCGATGTTGTAACTGTTGAAGAGCTGATCCAGATAATTATGTAATCGTTGTGACTGGTCCTGTTCCCGGAGCTGGGATACAAGACGGCTTGCGGTGGGTTCACGGCAGGCACCCAGCTCTAACAGATGATCCCGTCCTTTTTGTAGACGTTGTTGGGTCTCCTCTCTCAACTGACGTGTCGTATCTATCAACTTCTCCTGATCAGCATTTCCGCTACTTCCTTCCAGGGTTTCCCAGAGTAGGGAAGCGAGCTGTTCGCGTACCTCGTTAGCACCTGGAACATGGTGTCGGAATGCATCCAAACCATCTCTGTACCAGTGCAGCATCACGGATTGAGGGCCCGGTTCCAGGTAGGGTACATGAATCTGCACAGTCTTTTTTTGGCCAATCCGGTCGAGGCGACCAATGCGTTGCTCCAGTAGGTCCGGATCGAGTGGAAGATCGAAGAGTATCAAGTGGTGAGCGAACTGGAAGTTACGGCCTTCACTGCCGATCTCAGAGCAGATCAGCAGCCTCGCCCCATCGGGGTCGGCAAACCAGGCAGCTGCCCGGTCTCGTTCGATGATGCTCATCTGCTCATGAAACAGCCCAGCACCGATACCGGTTTGTACCCGGATTGCCTCTTGCAGTTCAATGGCGGTTTCCCCATAGGCGCAGATCAACAGAAACTTATCGGTCGACTGTTGCCGTAGCATTGCTTTCAACCAGGCCACTCTTGGGTCTTCATGCCACCATGAGGGGGGGCCGTGGGATGCATAAAGACGCTCTGGAGTCAGCAGCAACTCCGGCTGGGCATCGGCGGCTGGCTGATGCTCTCTATCTTCATAGCAGTCGGGTAGTGTCAGAGGATAAGCATGCAATTCACGATCGGGAAAACCACTGATACGTACCCGTGTGTTTCGGAACAATACCCTTCCGGTTCCATGGCGGTCGAGTAATAGATTGATGAGGGTCTCTCTGGCCTCGCTCCGTTGTTCCTCACCGGGGTGATTGTCTTCGAGCAGGGCCAGCAAAGGTGCGCTATCGTTTTCATCGAGTGTATCAAGCAGTTGCTTGGCTGCTTGTTCAGGTAGGGTGATGTGTACGAGTAACTGCTCAACCGCATCCGCAACTGGTTGGTAGAGGTGCTCTTCCTCCTGAAATGCCTGCAGATCGTAGTAGCGGTCCGGGTCCAGCAATCGAAGTCGGGCGAAATGGCCTGCCTGGCCGAGTTGTTCCGGTGTGGCAGTCAGCAACAACACCCTGGGGGTTTTCAGGGCCAGCGCCTCTACCAGCAGGTATTCAGCGCTGGGGTCTTCGGCAGACCAGGTCAGATGGTGGGCTTCGTCCACGATCAGCATATCCCAATCGCCATCCAGGGCCTGACTGAGGCGTTCAGGATTGTGGTGAAACAGATCCAGACTACAGAGCACCAGCTGTTCGGCATGGAAGGGGTTGTCACCCTGTCCCGAGTCCTGGACAGCCTGACAGGTCTCTTCGTCAAAAATACGGAACCTGAGATTGAAGCATCGTAGCAATTCAATCAGCCACTGATGCACTAAAGGATCGGGAACCAGGATCAGAGCTCGGCTGGTACGGCCGGTTATTAGTTGATGATGCAGGATCAGGCAGGCTTCAATGGTCTTGCCAAGACCGACCTCATCGGCCAACAACACACGCGGTGTGGTGCGGTTGGCAATTTCGTGGGCAATGTAGAGTTGGTGAGGGATCAAGTCGATTCGCGGGCCACCCAGGCCGAGCACCGGAGACTGCTGGTGATGTCCCATATGCTGGAGTGTCTGGTAGCGTAGATTGAACCAGTGTGGTGGATCGATCTGGCCAGACAACAGCCTCTGATTTGGCTGATTGATGCGTAGCGTGTCATTGATATCCGTTTCTGCCAGTTGGGCTTGCTTTCCCTCTTGGTCTTCACCCAGATAGGTCAGGCAGCCATCATTCTCGACCACTTTTCGCACCAGCAGCGTACCGCCTTCACGACGCTCCACCCGATCGCCGACAGAAAAGGCAACGCGTGTAAGGGGTGCCCCTTGTCGGGCGTAGACCCTGTTTTCGCCTATTGCGGGAAAATGGAGTGTGACTGTACGCCCTTTGCATTCAGTGATAGTGCCCAATCCCAGTTCGGATTCGCTATCGCTGATCCAGCGTTGGCCGGGTAAAAATAGTGACATTTGGCAATGGTCCTGGCAAAAAGAGGCTGATGATAATCACTTCGTCGGATTCTATCCAGGGTGGGAAAAGACTTGAGTCTCAACGACAGCTAGGAATAATAGACCGCTGGCAAGCTGAGAGTAGTGGATTGTGGAAAAGATATTTGAACAAATTCTCTGGAATAGCAGGCTGGTGGTATTGGCTGCGGTGATCGCGAGTATGGCTGCAGCCATCGCCATGTTCTACATGGCATCGGTGGATGCCGTCTACATGATATCCCATTTGGGCGATTACGCCTCACCCTCCTTGAGTGCTGCTGAGCGGGTTGATTTACGCTCGACCACGGTCACCCATGTCGTAGAGATTGTGGATGGTTATTTGTTGGCAACTGTATTACTGATCTTTTCACTGGGTCTGTATGAGCTTTTTGTCAGCAAGATCGATCACGCAGAGGGATCAGAGAGTGCCTCCAATGTGCTGATGATTACCAGTTTGGATGACCTCAAGAGTCGTCTTGCCAAGGTTGTGATGATGATTCTGGTCGTTCGCTATTTTGAATTCGCCCTGGGTATGGACTTCACCACGCCAATGGATCTGCTGCAATTTGCTGCGGGGATTGCCTTGTTGGGAATAGCGCTCTATTTTTCGCATATGGCTGATAAGGGCACTGATCATTAATGGGTCATCAAACCTAAGATTGACCTAACAATGCTGATGTTATTTAGTGTAAAATTATCGTATCGATAAATGTCTTTGATAGGTAATCTAACCCCGATTACTTTATAATTTGCCAAATTCAAGGGACGGGCCATATCTCATCCCTGCAGGTGTACCTGTGTTTAACTGAATGATCTAGAGGAAAAAACCTGATGAAGAAGATGAAAGTAATGATGTTGGCTGCCAGCGCAATGGTTCTGTCCCTTGGCGCAGTAACAACTGCCTCCGCTGATCCTGTGGCGCTTGCCACTCAGCGCGGTTGTATGGCTTGCCACCAGGTAGAAACTAAGGTTGTAGGACCTGCTTACAAAGAAGTTGCTGCGAAATACAAGGACCAGGATGGTGCTGTTGAAATGCTCTCTGCAAAGGTTAAAGCTGGTGGTTCTGGTGTTTGGGGTCCTGTCCCGATGCCACCTAACGCCCATGTCAGTGATGAGGATATCAAAGCTGTCGTAGCTTGGATTTTGACCCTCTAAAAATATCGCATAGCGATCTTTTTAGATAATTGAAAAAGGCGCCTTGCTGTATAGCAGGCGCTTTTTTTTTACTAAATAATGAGCTGTTGTAACCTCCATAATGTAGGGAAATGCCGCGAATTGTGTCAAATAACCTATAACAGGCCGATATCGTGACAGCTTTTCAATAATTGTTTTGCCTTTTTTAGGACTTTAGTGTCATTCTCATTAGCAACTGATCCATAACATATTCAAATTTTGATACAGACGATAGTTGGGTTGAATCCCCCGGCGACCATCTGTTACAACACAAAATATCGATAAGGAGTTAAAAAAACATGGCCTATTTACGACAAATCACACTACTTGGGCTGTTAATAATCTCGACAAACCAATCGGCAGTTGCCGGATCGGCAGGCGATATCATCATGGTGGATGATCCCTATGTAAGAGCGGTTCCTCCCGGACAACCAAACTCTGCCTCCTTTATGTCCCTGCACAATATGAGTGGTCAAGGCTATACATTGACTGGAGCGAGCACTTCAGTGGCAGAGGTGGCCGAGCTGCATACCCATACTATGGATGGGGGAATGATGCGTATGCGCAAGGTGGAAAAGATCAACTTGCCTGCCGGTGAGATGGTCAGTCTGCAACCAGGCGGTCTGCATATCATGCTGATTGGCCTGAAGCAGAAGCTGGTACCCGACGAGAGGGTACAGTTGACCTTACAGTTTGAGGATGGATCCCATCTGAAAGTGGAGGCACCGGTACGCAAGTTACAGATGCGGATGAAGCAGAGTGGGCACAAAACCCATATGCACTAAAAGTCGTTTGACATCACCGCCGTTTGATTCCATCGAGGAGCTGCAGCAGGCCTTCGCTGCAGGTCTACAGCGTCTGCTACAGAATCCCGGGTTGGGCAGTTATATCCTGGTGCATGCTAATGCCTGTTTCGATGCAGAGGTCTATCGGGGTCTTTTTGCATTGATTGAACAATCTACTGTAATGGATGTCCGATTTTGACCTTTATTAGTAAATTCTGCTATAGTTTTGCGGCTTTTTCGGGGGTTTTCCAGGTGTGTCGGCCATCATAGTACCGCAGACGTGGGGGCTCGAGAATATAACCTGAACCCATGGTTTCAGGTATAACTTATCCAGCATATTTCAGAGCAGGATTGATCATGAATAAATGGCTCGTAACCGCAATCATTGCCCTTAGTTTCGGACTCAATCTGGCCCAGGCGGCCGGAAACGCAGAACAGGGGAAGACCAAATCTGTTGTCTGCGCAAGCTGTCATGGCGCTGACGGGAATAGTCCTTTAAACCCGGTATGGCCAAAGATTGCAGGCCAACACCCGCAATATATCGAAAAGCAGATCAAGGATTTCAAGTCGGGTGCGCGCAACGATCCGATGATGGCACCGATGGCTATGCCGCTTTCCGATCAGGATGTGGCTGACCTGGCGGCCTACTTTTCGGGTCAAACTCTGCAGGTTGGAAAAGCTGCGGCGGATAAGGTCAGTGAGGGTGAAACACTTTTCCGGGCCGGCAATCCGGAGACAGAAGTGGCGGCTTGTATGGCATGCCATGGTCCATCGGGAGCCGGTAATCCACAGGCCAATTTTCCTGCTATTGGCGGTCAGCATGCGGCCTATGTGGAAAAGGCATTAAAGGATTTTCGTGATGCAAGACGCACCAACGACAGCAGCAATATGATGCAAGGTGTCGTCAATCGCATGACAGACCAGGAGATAACAGCAGTTGCCCAGTACATTCAAGGGCTGAGCAAATGATTATTGGGTAAGTCTTGATGCTATTCCAAAGGCGGCGACAGGCCGCCTTTGTTGCATTTGGTCGATATTGATTTAAAACTTGTGGTGTTAGCCTCAAGTTTTTAACCTTTGTTGCCGTAATATTCATAGTAATTGAGGTATTATAAATCTAATACACGACATAATGAATAATCAAATCTTCCACAATCAAACCTCACTAGATGGCTCATATCGTCTGCGCCTGCTTAGTTACAATATCCAGGCAGGGGCAGATACCCGTCGCTATCGTGAATATGTGACCAGCAGTTGGAAGCAGATGCTGCCGCACAAACAGCAGCAGGAGAATCTCAACCGCATTGCTCACCTGTTGAAAGATTTCGATGTGGTCGGGTTACAGGAGGTAGATTCAGGAAGTTTTCGTAGTGGATTCATCGACCAGACCGCCTATCTCGCAAGACAGGCAGGTTTTCCCTACTGGTACAGACAAGTCAATCGTAAGCTGGGGAAGCTGGCCCAGCATAGTAATGGGATACTTAGTCGAGTCGAACCGAGAATGATCGCAGAGCATCGACTTCCAGGCTTGCCGGGTCGTGGCGCTGTGTTGATGGAATTTCAGACAAACGAGAAACCTCTGGGTATCTGTATGATGCACCTGGCATTGGGGCGGCGTGCACGGTTACGTCAGCTCTCCTATGTCAGTGATCTGGTCTCCCACTACTCCCATCTCGTGCTGATGGGGGATTTTAATTGTGGTTGTAGTTCCCAGGAATTTCGTTACTTGATCGAGCGTACGAATTTACAGGGTAGCGCCTGCGATATGATGACATTTCCCAGCTGGCGGCCAAGCCGCAAGCTTGATCATATTCTGGCATCTCCAAGTCTCAAAGTGTCCAAGTCTGAGGTGCTAAATTATGCACATTCCGACCATTTGCCAATCAGTCTTGAGATTGAATTACCGAAAGATGTTGTGTTTCCAAAAGCTGCTTAAGTCAGAGTTGTCTATGCAGTCTTGGATCCGCTAAGGGCTTGAGAAAGAGCAGCACAGCTACAACCAGACCCCATGATAAATGGGGGTGGATTCAGCCACTTCCAACACCTTTCGAAATTGATTGAACCCAAGCAGTGACATCCACGCGACCAGGTGGTGTAAGTGATGAACGAAAAAGATTGGAAACAACAATACGAACAGCTGCTGCAACAACATGAAAGCGAGCAGGATGCTAACCATGAGTTGGTACAGCTTCTTTCGCGTACCATCATTCATCTGACACTTGCAGCAGGTGGGCTGGATACTCGTCTGGACCCCCATCTCAAAAGTGTTCGAGATGCAGTCAGAGGCGGGGTGAATAGACAGCTGAAGGATAAGCTCAATGCGCTTTCCGACGGGCTGCTGCATTTATCGGAAGAGACAGATGAGAAGAGTGAAGCTCATGACTACTTCCGTCTAGTCTCGACCCTTTCCCTATCAAAAAAAGAGGCTGCAGAGGCAGGGGATCTATTGCACCTGTTGGGTGATGAACCGGCTATTGTGGACGACATACAGTTTGCTCGCTTGGTGCATCTGCTGAGTCGCGGTGCGCCAGCTAAGGAGAAGAAGTCAGGGCTGTTTGAACGCCTGCTTGGCGGAGCCCATGCCGATCAACCGAGTGGACCGAATCCAAATGATATCCTGCTCAACCTCTTAGAGCAGGGATCCTGGCCAGGTCATTGGGGAGATGAGATCAATGGCTTAAAAGTTCGGCTTGGACCTGATGTACCAGCTGATGCCTGGGCAGAGGTTTTGCAGGACCTGCTGGATCTGTCGGCCAAGTCCTATGGCCAAGTGCAGATGGAGATTAAGGAGGCAGAGGATTTTCTTGAAGAATTGACTCAGCGTTTACAGGATCTAGGTGTTCACTTGCAGAGTGCTCATGATGGACGTAATCAGATTGCTCAGCATGGCCGTAACTTGAGTGAAAAAGTGACTGGCCATGTGGGTGATTTGGGAGCCAGTGTACAACAAGCCACCGATCTGCAGCAGTTAAAAATAGCTGTCAGTCAGCGTATGAGTCTGATCAAAAGCAGCATTGACGACTACCTTCATGAAGAGGTGGAGTGGCATAAGAAGACTGAAGAGAGCGAAAGGGAGTTACAGGACAGGTTGGACAAGTTAGAGATGGAGTCCAGTGAGCTTCGCTCAAGAATGGTAGAGGCCCACCACCTGGCGCTGATTGATGCAGTAACAGGATTACCCAATCGTCTTGCTTACGAAGAGAGAGCGGAGCAAGAGTTTGCTCGTTGGAAGCGTTTTAATGAACCACTCTGCATGTTGGTGTGGGATATTGATGATTTTAAGTCGATCAATGATCGCTTTGGCCATCAGGCGGGTGATAAGGCCCTTCGCGTCATAGCCCAAGGTCTTCAGGCGCGTCTGCGGGTTACCGACTTTATTGCTCGCTATGGTGGAGAGGAGTTTGTTAGCCTGCTCTGCGGTACACCGGGTGATGAGGCGTTAAGGGTTGCAAATGAGATGCGTGAGTCGGTCGAGAAGAACGGTTTCCACTCGGGGGGTAAGCCGGTTTCGGTGACAATCTCCTGTGGTATTGCTCCCTTTGAAGAGAATGATGAGATTGATGCGGTATTTTCTCGTGCAGACAAAGCTCTCTATCAGGCTAAGAAATCGGGTAAGAACCGTTGTGAATTAGGCTGAGCCTGTACTCCATCAATATTACCTTGATGGAGCAGTAGAATATTTCACTCAATAGCGCAAGCTATTTCCAATGTTGGATGCGGGCCCTACGCACCAAAAAAGACCTTTGATGATGTTCAATCATCCTGCACGTAGAAGTAGTGCCAGGATTTGTTCCATGTTGTTGTTTGTAGCACTTTCAGCAGTTCTGTTGATGGGATAGCCTCCTGAGGAAAAATATTCTCCACAAGCAGCATGAAACGGCCGCTGCCGGCACTCTGTCGCCAGTTGTAACTGGTTGGATTTTGCCGGTGATTACAATGTGAGCATGTTGCCATAAAGTGGCGAGGGTCCTCCTTCCAGGGCTGTATAGTCGCTTGCCAGTCTGGCAGACGTTTTTTGCACTGCTCACAGCGCGGAGGGGTGGTATTTCGCCCCTTTATAAATTGTGGCAAAGGATCAGGGCCAGATACAACAAGATGACAAAATGGTTTACCTGCCGAATTGGGTTCAAGCTGGATATTGGGTGAGCAGCCCATGAAACTGACCAGTTGAAGAAACCGCTCGCCAAGCAGAAATTTTTCACCTTCGGTTTCCAGGCCTTCAGCAATAAAGCCGATCTCCTGCAGTTGTTGGAATAGGGCTGATTGGTTTTTCGGTATCTGATAGGGATCTTCAGGTGTTAGTACAAGGCGGCCGGTATGCAGTGTGGTCGCAGTCATCTTACGGTGATTACTGTAAGGGTTGAAGCGGAAGTTGATTAGGATTGAATAAGGGTACTGCCGTGATGCTGTTTTTAGGTGAGCCATCCACCAGTTTGTCACTATAGGTCATGTAGACAAGGGTGTGAGGCCTGGCGTCGTAGAATCGTACTACTTGCATAGTTTTAAACAGGATCGATGAAAGAAGGGGGATAGGGATTAAGCATGAGGGGCATCTACTTGAGGCTGCCCCATGCTGGAATGGTAAAGCTGCTGCACGAATCTGTTGGTACTTTTCAGTGACAGGATGCCCTTACAGACAACTGCGTCCCACCGGCTTGGTAAGACCGGCAAATCGGCAAGCCATTTTTGCACCGCCAGGAAACAGGCTCTCTATATAGCGCTTGTTCCAACGACAATCATTTTGGTCCTTTCCTTACAGAGATTGCGGGCCAGGATGGGGATTTCCGGGGCGATCTCATACTCTTTGTAAAAACGATGCAGGAAATCAATCAATAGCCAGTGTTCATCAGACAACTGTACCCCGTCAGTTTCTGCAAGGGCTTCTGTAACAGCGGGACTCCAATCGTCAAAGTCCAATAAGTAGCCATCCTTATCGATAGCAATCATCCTGCCTTCAACTTCAATGCTGGTATGGGCCTTTACCGAATCAGGAGGGTTTTCAGTCTCCGAATATTCAAGCCTCATCTTAGTCTCCTTGGTGTGTTATGAAATGTTGAGTTTTTTAGCTGTTGTCCTTTAAAAATAGCAGGATTTTGATTCGGATTCTGATATAGGGTTGATTTGGATCAACACATTTATACTTAAGAGATATTGAATATAGTCAGTTTTTATAAGCAAAAACACTATAAATGGATTTATTGAAGGGAGTGTTATTGCAGTAAAACTGTAGCAAACGGGTTGGATATACCTGTTTGCTTGAGGGTGCAGTCACTGGTTGAGAGAGGGTGGCGACAGTTGCATCTACCGCATGGCCTTTTTGAGATTACTTCTCCTGTTTAGAGAACAGATCCAGGATCACCTGATTCCAACCGGCAGGTCCGGTGAGGTCACTGATGACGGCATCGGGGCGCTGTTTGAGACGGATGTGGCTGCCATTCCGCTTGCGAACTATGATGGGAATGTCGACAGCAAGCAACATTTCCCGATCATTGTCACTGTCACCCAGTCCGATCGTTTTACTAATGGGCAATCCCCTCTTCTTTAAATGTTTTGTAACAAATCGTATAGCTCGACCCTTGTCTGTGTTGCCTAATAGTTGGAGAAAACGTCTTCCCTGCAGAAGTCGCAGTCCTGCTCGCGCAACCTCTAGTCTGAACTGCCTCAGTCCGGCATCGTTACCCTGCCAGATGAAAGCCTCCGAGCCGAGTCGCTGCATGGCGAGCTGGGCCATATCCTGAGGAAGCCCGGTAATGCCCATAACCTCTTCGATCTCCATGTCACCGAAGCCGAGCGTGTCATAAGCTGGGTTGGTACGAGAATCGACCAGATAATCACGTATCAGCAGATAGCCGGGCGGGGCAATTTGTGGCTCTTCACCGGGATAGCTGATAACTGCACCGTTTTCTCCTATCACCGGACCATCAAGGTTCAGTTTCTGCATCAACACAGCAAGTTCAGCCTGGGTTTTACTCGAGACCGGGATGATCGGCGTATTGCTCTCTTTCAGTTTCTGCAGAGCAGGAACCACCGGATGATAGTCGTAACTATCTTGGTTCAACAAGATGCCGTCTAGGTCAGTGAAGAGAAGCCAGCCAGTTGTCATAGCGCTCTATCGCTGCCGGCCATGGATAGCGAATGCGCAGGCTGGTAGACCCCGGTAGGCGTAGGGCCCGGGCAGGTATCCGCTGTCGCG
>JAHXHU010000210.1 GCA_025656375.1 Candidatus Thiodiazotropha sp. (ex Ustalcina ferruginea)
TAATAGCAAACAGGGTGTTTTGCGGATTGGTAACAGCCTGACGCTTGGCTGACTGACCGACCAGAATTTCACCATCACTTGCGTAGGCAATAATGGATGGCGTGGTACGGTCGCCCTCGCTGTTTTCAATCACTTTAGTGGAATCTCCCTCCATCACTGCTACGCAGGAGTTGGTCGTTCCCAGGTCGATACCGATAATCTTACCCATGATGTTTCATTCTCCAAAAACTTGTAAATAAACTGTAATTCTTAACTGACTGTCCCTAATGTGGGGTCAAGCACCTGTGATTCAAGCCTCTTCATCAATCGCTGCACCGCTTCCAGCCTTGGAAACCATCACCATCGCAGGACGTAACAGTCGACTGTTCAGCAAATAACCTTTCTGAACCACTGCCACGACCGTATTGGGTGCGACATCGTCTCGCTCCTGCACCGACATAGCCTGATGATAATCTGGATTGAAGGACTCCCCTTCAGGACTGACCTGCTCAACACCATGCTTTTTCATCGCATCGACCAGTAGTTTGAGTGTAAGCCCGGTACCCTCACGTAGCTTTACCACATCGGCCTGTTCGTCCTGAGCGGCCTGAAAGCCCAGCTCAAGGCTGTCCCAAACCTGCAGTAGATCCTGAGAAAACTTCTCCACTGCAAATTTATGGGCATTTTCGAGATCCCGTTGGTTGCGCTTACGGATATTGTCGATTTCAGCGCGGGTGCGAATCAGCTGATTCCAGTGCTCATCTGCTTTCGCACGCGCGTCTTCAAGTAGATTGAAGAGTTCACCCTGGTCTGACTGACCATCGCTTTCCAATCCACCCTCTGCGGCCTCACTTTCAGTGGATAACTCGGCATTTGCAGACTCTATCTCTTCAGCTGCTTCTGCCTGGCTTTGCGCTTGATCCTTATCTATCACTTCATTTGACCTCAAAATATTAATACGGGATACGCTCGCGGGAGAGTAATCTCAGTCAGATTGGGGTGGCTTAGTGTTTTTTCAAGACGGCACTGAGAATTTTTGCCGTAATATCGACCACAGGGATGACACGCTCGTAATTCATACGTGTTGGACCAATCACCCCAAGCACACCGACCATCTCCTCATTCACCTGATAGGGAGCGGTCACCACGGAGCAGCCATTCAGCAGTTGATAGCCAGACTCCTCTCCGATGAAGATCTGTACGCCATCTGCATGCTGGAATTGGTCCAGTAGGTGCAGAAGCTCCCGCTTTTCAGTGAATGCGTCAAACAACTTACGTAACTGCTCCAGACCGGCAAGTTCAGAGAACTCCATCAGGTTGGTCTGTCCGGCAATCACACAATCCTCTTTCGATTCACTGGCATTGACCACTTCACCAGCCATGGTCAGTGCCTGAGTCATGACTTGATCGAAATGTTCACGGGCATCATTAAGCTCTTGCAATACTCGTTGACGCACCGTCTCCATCTCATGCCCGGCAAAGGATTTTGTGAGGAAATTGGCCGTCTGGTCTAATTCCGAATGGGTAAAATCCCGGTGGGTATTGAGTATACGGTTGTGCACCTCTCCCGCATCCGTCACTAGAATCGCGAGCACACGATGATCGGAAAGAGGCAGAAACTCAATCTGACGGAAGGTGGTCTTCTCCCGACGAGGGAGTGTCACCACACCTGCCATGTGGGTGACTCCTGAGAGTAGCCGGGAGGCGGATGTGAGCAGTTCATTACTCTCTTCGCCGCCCATCATAAGCTCAGTACGGATCTTCTCTACCTCTTGCGTCCTCAAATCCTGGACTGTCAGGAGGGAGTCGATAAACATCCGATAACCGGTAATGGTTGGAATTCGCCCAGCTGACGTATGTGGCGATGAAACCAATCCCAGCTCCTCCAGGTCCGCCATCACATTGCGAATAGTGGCAGGACTCAGATCAAGACCGGTATCTTTTGCCAGCGTGCGTGAGCCAACAGGCTGACCATCCCGAATATAGCGCTCAATCAGCGCTTTAAGGAAGTGCTGTGCACGTTCGCTGACGATGCCATCACTGACTGGTTTCATCTCAACCAAGGGCGTCTCCGAAAAGATTGTTAGCACTCATTCTTAGCGAGTGCCAATCAATAGGGAAACTAACAACTCGTTCCAGGCTAGTCAAGCATTCCGATGCATCGTGAGATCTGCTTGGATTGCCCCAAACAGCGTGCTAACGTTGTGCAATTGTTGCCATTTCCTGAACCATACACAATCCAAGAGCCTTTCCGACTTTGGTGATCGTAGCGAGGGAAAACCATTTTGAGTCAGATTTCATGATTGAATGAGGCGAATATTGAGCATATTTAACGAATTTAATCATGAACTCTGGCCAAAATGGCTTTTCCGCAGTCGATTCATCCTAAGTCCGACAGGCTCCTAGACTCGATACCACAGTATGCATAAACGATTTCAACAAATCGGGTTAATAGGCAAACATGGCGACCCCATGGTCAAGGAGACTCTGCTTCGGCTTTACGACTACCTCATTTCACAACAGAGGGAAGTCGTGATCGAGGAGGCCACCTGTCGATTACTGGAGGGGAAACCCCTGCCCGGAGTCCCGGAGATCGAACTGCCTAGACACAGCGACCTGGTGATTGTGGTGGGCGGCGATGGCACCCTGCTTCACGCCGCCCGGGTACTCGCCAGTCAGAATATCCCGTTACTCGGCATCAACTTGGGACGTCTGGGTTTTCTGGTTGATCTATCTCCTGACCAGATGATTCCCAGACTGGATGAGATCCTAAACGGCCAGTATGAGCAGGAGTGTCGATTTCTGCTTGAGGTGAGCATGGGGGATGAATCCTCACCACATCAGAACATCCTGGCATTCAATGATGTTGTGCTGCACAAATGGAACATTGCACGCATGATCGAATTTGAAACCTATGTGGATGATCAACTGGTCAACGATCAACGCTCCGATGGATTGATCGTATCCACTCCCACGGGTTCTACCGCATATGCCCTGTCAGGTGGTGGCCCACTGCTCTACCCCTCACTCAACGCCATTGTGATGGTACCCATCTGTCCGCATACGCTCAGCAACCGCCCAATTGTGGTAGATGGAGATACTGAAATCGAAATCCGACTCAATCCGGCCCACACTGAGGATGTACAGATTACCTGCGATGGTCAGACCACCATCCCCGCCATGCCCGGGGAGGTAATCCGCATCCGCAAGGCTGAACACCAGGTCAGGTTGATCCATCCAAAAGGCTATGACTATTACAGTATCCTGCGCGCCAAACTGGGCTGGTCGGAAAATCCAAAAAAGAACCGATGCTGATTCAACTGCAGATCCGTAATCTGGCGATTGTCTCCAGTATGGAACTGGAGCTACTGGATGGACTTACCGCATTAACCGGTGAAACCGGTGCCGGCAAGTCGATTCTTATTGATGCGCTGGGACTGGCCCTCGGAGAGCGGGCAGACAACGGCATGATACGCGCAGGTAGCGAACGCGCTGAAGTCACCGCAGTTTTCGATTTGATAGGCCAACCGGCGGCATCTGATTGGCTGAAGGCCCAACAACTTGACGAAGCCGATGAGTGTATCTTGCGTCGCAGTCTCAACCGGGAGGGACGATCCCGCGCCTTCATCAACGGTCGCACCGTAACTGCAAGCGTTAGGCAACCATTTAGTAGAGATCCACGGACAGCAGCATGCCCATCAGTCACTCATAAAATCGAGTCATCAACGCTACCTGCTGGATGCCTATGGCGGTCAACTCGAACTTGCCCGGCAACTGGCGCAACAGTTCCAGCATTACCAGGGTGATTTAGCCCGACTGAATAGCTTGACCGCGGCGGCAGATGAGCGGGCATCACGACTCGATCTGCTACGTTACCAATTGAATGAGTTGAACGGACTCAATCTCACCCTCGAAGAACTGACATCTCTCGAGCAGGACCACAAACGAATGAGTCACCTGGAGCAGCTGCATGATAGCTGTAGTGACATCATCAATGGACTGGATGAAGAGCAGCACTCCCTGCGCGGTCAACTTTCCCGCTATGTAGAGAGCCTGAACCAGGCAAAACAGCTGGATGAGGCTCTCACGGAACCCACTGAGATGCTTGACAGTGCGCTGATCCAAGTTGATGAGAGCATTGCTTATCTACGTAACTACCTCAGCGATCTGGAAATAGACCCAGCCGGATTACAACGACTGGAGGAACGGATGAGTGCGGTTCACGATGTTGCCCGCAAATACCGAGTCAAACCAGAAAAGCTAATGGAGAAATTGCTGGGGATCGAAAAAGAGCTGGATCAACTGGAAAATGCCGATGTTGTGCTGGCGGATTTGGCTTCGCTGGTCGAAAAACAACGTGAAACCTATCTGCAACTCAGTAACCACTTAAGTAGCCAACGCCAGACTACGGCCAAACGCCTGGGTAAAGAGATCAGTCTGGCAATGCAGAAGCTGGGTATGCCAGGTGGAAAATTTGCCATCTCTCTGAATGCTCTAGAAATAGAACAAGCAGGTGCAAATGGACTGGAACAGATAGAGTTTCAGGTCTCCGCCAACCCTGGCATGCCCTTGCAACCCTTGAGTAAGGTCGCCTCTGGTGGGGAGTTGTCACGTATCAGCTTGGCCATTCAAGTTGCTACGATTCGTTGTGGCTCGACACCCACCCTGGTTTTCGATGAAGTGGATGTGGGGATAGGCGGTGGTGTAGCGGAGATAGTCGGCCAGATGTTACGCATCCTTGCCGCAGACAGGCAAATACTCTGTGTCACTCACCTGCCACAGGTTGCTGCACAGGCTATGCACCACTTCCAGGTGCAGAAGACGACCCAAAAACAGATGACCCGTACAGCCATCGCCAGACTTCGGGATGAGGAGCGAATTCATGAGATTGCACGCATGTTAGGCGGCGTGCAGATTACAGAACAGACGCTGGCGCATGCCCAGGAGATGGTGAATCTGGCATCTATTAACCCATCGTGTTAGGGCCTGTTAACACTAATAACCCACTTTACACTTAGGGTTCCCACAGTGACCATAAATGATCAGTGAGTGATCCACCATTTCGAATCCATGCTCTTTGGCAATCTCCCGTTGGCGTTTCTCAATAGTGGTATCAATAAACTCTTCAACTTTGCCGCAAACCATACACACCATGTGATCATGATGTCCTCCCCGATCAAGTTCGAAGACAGCATGCCCCCCTTCAAAATTATGGCGCGTAACCAATCCGGCCGTTTCAAACTGGGTCAACACACGATAAATAGTGGCCAGGCCAATCTCTTCACCCTTGTCGAGTAACATTTTATAGACATCTTCTGCACTCACGTGCCGTTGGGTGTTATTTTCGAGCAGCTCCAGTATCTTAATCCTGGGCAACGTAACCTTGAGTCCGGCCTTGCGAATATCCTGGTTATCCATCCCTGCATCTCTCCAGCATCTGTTTCTTGGAAAAGGAATGATCGTGACTATTCAGCAACCTTAAATGTAGGGCTGCTGAATAGTCACGAATGAGTTACTATTGTCGCTGTTTCTAGGATTGTACTTGCAATGAAAAAGATTCTCATCATCATTTTTTCACTTCTTCCCTGGCTGGGTGGCTGCAGCGCATGGGACAATTTTTCCCTCGTCCACTCTCCTGACATAGAACAGGGCAATATCATCACCCCTGAGATGGTAGCGCTGTTGCAACCCGGCATGTCCCAACGTCAGGTGCGGTTTGCACTTGGCACGCCGATGTTGACCGATGTCTTCCATGATCAGCGCTGGGATTACCTCTTTTCAGTGAAGCGGCGCAATGAGCCAATCGAGATCAAGCGTTTCAGTCTGTACTTCGAAGGTGACTATTTATCAGACTACAGCGGCGAGATAGAACCGGCGCAAAATGTCGAATCCAACCAGGAGAAAAAGGAGCTGGTAGTCAGCGTCCCTGACTATGATGGTGATCTAGGGATATTGGAAAAGCTGTGGTACTCACTGGGATTCGGCGATACTGATTAATTGTTCTTCAACCTGAGTCCAGCAATCCAAGTTGAGCTGGTACTCCATCAACCTACAAACTTAGGATGCAGTGCCCTAGTGTAGGATCCTATACCAGATTGACCATTCTATTTATCACCACCACCTTTACGCATCACTTTTCCTTCAGCTGCACGCTTCTTCCGTGCCTCTTTCGGATCGGCAATGAGTGGTCGATAGATCTCAACTCTGTCACCCTCAGACAGCATAACATCGGGTTTGGCGGCTTTACCGAAGATGCCGATCTTATTCAAGTTGAGATCGATCTCGGGGAATCTCTCCAGGATGCCGGAAGCATCAATGGCCTGCTGGGCAGTCATTGCCGAAGCTGACTCAACCACCAATAACACTTGCTCGTCTATCTTTCCGTAGGCCACTTCAAATCTCATTTCACATCGTTACCATATATCTCGTCAGCACGTTTACAGAATGCATCCACCAGGGTATTGGCTATCTGACTGAAGACACGACCGAACGCAGCGTCGATCAATTGACCGGCAAATTCAAATTCGAGCAGCAATTCCACCTTGCAGGCACCCGATTGTAGCTCAATAAACCGCCAACCACCCTGAAGCTTTCGAAACGGTCCATTAAGTAACAGGATATCCATCTTTTCATTCTCCACCAAACGGTTGCAAGTGGAAAAACGTTGCCGAATACCAACCCGGGAGACCTCAAGCTCACCACAAATCTTCTCAGGGGTACGAGAAATCAAATGACTACTGCTACACCAGGGAAGAAAGCTGGGGTAGGACTCGAAGTCACATACCAGTTGATACATCTGTTGTGCGGAATGGAACACCAATGCACTTTTACTGACGACCGGCACGCTCAGAGTATTCCGACAGCATGAAGGAACACGATGACCACTGCCAAGGGAGAAATGTAGCGTATTAGATTCCACCATATCTGATAGCTACCTGGCTGCATGGCGAATTCATCCCGACTGGATTCCACTTTCATCAGCCAACCACTGAAAATGGCGATCAGCAAGCCACCCAAAGGCAGCATGATGTTGGCTGTTAAATAGTCCAGTAGGTCAAAAAAGGTCTTATCGAAGAGTTTCACCTCTGACCAGAGATTGAAGGAAAACACGGTTCCAAGACCTAAAATCCATGTCGTCAATCCAATCCATATTGATGCCCGCACGCGGGTCATACTGCGATTTTCGACGAGCCAGGCCACAGCCGGTTCAATCAGTGAGATAGCCGAACTCCAAGCGGCAAAAACCAGCAACACAAAAAACAGGGTTCCGAACAGCTGCCCTCCCGGCATAGCACCGAAGGCAATCGGCAGCGTCTGAAAGATCAGCCCTGGACCTGCTCCAGGTTCCAGTCCATTCGCAAAGACGATAGGGAAAATCGCCATTCCAGCTACCAATGCCACCAGGGTATCAAGAATAGCAACTAATATCGCAGAACGGGCAATAGAGGTCTTTTTCGGCATATAGGAGCCGTAAACCATGATCGCGCCCATGCCCAGACTAAGGGTAAAAAAGGCATGCCCCATGGCAACCAGCAGTGGGCCGCCACTCACTTCACACTGCTCCAGACCATCCACAACCTGGCAGCTGTAGATCAGCTTATTGAAGTCGGGTGTAAAAAGAAATTCGAGGCCCTGGATGAAAAAACCGGTATTCATAGCATAGCCGACCAGTACCACGAGTAGCACGAATAGTGCTGGCATCAGATAGGTTACAGCCTTCTCAATGCCGGCTTTGACACCCTTCGCCACAACAAACATGCTCATCAACATGAATAACGTATGCCAGGCCAATAGTCGTTCAGGATCGCCGACCAGCCCATTGAAGAGCTCCTGAACACCACCAGCATCCATGCCGTTGAACTCACCGACACTAGCTCGCACCACATAAGCCAGCGCCCATCCAGCGATCACACTATAGTATGAGAGGATAAAAAAACCTGCCAGCACACCGCTCCAGCCGACCAGTGACCAGCCTTTACTGGCACCCTCCTCCTGGCTAAGGGTTGTCATGGTGTTGATCGGGCTCTGTCTGCCACGCCGACCCAGCATGATCTCCGCCATCATGATCGGTACACCGACTACGGCTATACAGAGCAGATAGACGATGAGAAATGCGCCTCCGCCATTTTCACCCGTGATATAGGGAAACTTCCAGACATTGCCCAGCCCCACAGCCGACCCGGTTGCAGCGAGAATGAACACCAATCTCGAGGACCATTGACCATGGATGGATTCTCTTTCAGCCATTAATTCCCGCCTTTAAAATAACCTAAACCCAGCAACTGAAGTTCAATCAGTGAACATAAAAGCCCATCATTTTGCGTAAAATGCCACCCTATAACAAGCTGCCTCTGGTGAGAAGACCCCAGCAGGATTAGAATACCCCCATGGCAAATAAAGCAAACAAGAAAAGCCAGGGTGGTGCCACTATTGCCCTGAACAAGAAAGCTAAACACGATTTTTTCATTGAGGATCGCTATGAAGCGGGAATAGCACTACAGGGCTGGGAGGTTAAAAGCCTGCGCGAGGGACGTGTGCAGATCAAGGAGAGCTACGTCACGATCAAGGATAATGAAGCCTTTCTGTTCGGTGCCCATATCGTGCCACTCAGCACCGCTTCCTCCCATATCCACCCCGATCCCACACGCACTCGAAAACTGCTGTTACACCGCAGTGAACTCAGCAAACTGATCGGTCTTGTCGAGCGTAAGGGCTATACCCTGGTACCCACTGCCCTGTATTGGAAAAAAGGCATGGCCAAACTGGAAATAGGTATCGCCAAAGGGAAAAAAATGCATGACAAACGCGCCACCGATAAAGACCGCGACTGGAAACGGGAAAAAGAGCGTCTGTTCAAACACAGCTAACTTCCCGATAGTCAGGAACCAAACTCTCGCATATAATGTCTATTATGATAACCGTCATGGGGGCGACGTAGGCTTCGACGGGGGTTACAAAACCTGAAGTGCATGTCGAGGGGCAGAGTACCTCGTAAAACCAACTGCAACCTTATAGTTGCCAACGACGACAACTACGCACTCGCTGCTTAATACCCAGTAGGGTGCCGTCTGACTGGAGCCGTGCCTATGCGTCCAGCTTTTCAGGCGTCATATCTCATTAGGATCGCGTTGAAGCTCGTCCGGGGCGGATACGTTAAAACCTAACCGGAATCGCTTGTTGCACACCCTGTCCGTCGGGTGGCAGCCGGCAAGACATAATAGACAGGACTAAGCATGTAGAACTTTTGGCAGAGGACTCGCGGACGGCGGTTCGAATCCGCCCGCCTCCACCAATCCTGGATTCAACGAAATCCAATAAGATCCGTAAGCCAGCATTTTTGCTGGCTTTTTTATTGCCTCTTATGGATTGGTAAACAGACTATTGGAAAGATCAGCGCACCCGAGTACTCACTGTCTTACGCCGTATCGAGAACCGAGGGGCTTTAGAAACCGCCCACCGCCTTCATCATAGCTGCGGCCATATATTTAGATACGCTGTAGCCACTGGCCAGGCACAACGTGATCCATCCGCCGACTTAAAAGGCACCCTACCCCCAACCCAACAGAAACACCACGCCAGCATCACTTTGGCTATCTTGGTTTTTCAAGCCCGAGCAAACTCTAGAATCTCCATACGATCCCTGTAAGGGTACACGGTAACGCCTGTATCACGGAGCATATTGACTGCTTCCTGACACGCGGTAGCCCGTCGGCCCTGCTCTTTTGGCTCCTCTACAGCAAATAGAATTTTTCCGGGGAGGACTTCACGCTCTCTCAATTTACGTACACGAAACTCCCATTTATTTCCATGCTCGAGAATCTTCGTAGTATCGTCCTGAGCCAAATTGAGGGGTTTGATGATCTTTGTCAGAAGCTGGTTATGTAACTCGACAAATGGAAATGTAACTTTAAAATCATCGTCACCCACCTTGGTGCGATGAAAACGCTCCCCGAGTTGATTTTTAAAAAACAGCCTGCGAAGCCCTTTTTCCAGCACGGTCTCCCGATACTCTTTGGTTACAAAGTTGCGCTCAACATAGTAAGCAAACAGCTCTTTCAACGTCTCTTTCGGGTCGTCGGCCAGCACTACTCTTGGCTCACCAAAGCGGACTATCGTCTCACGGGTACGCAACACTTCGAAAAATAGGCTTTTGGCAAAATCAACATCGTTGCTCTTCAGGCGGCGATCAAAGCCATGGTCTTTCAGCACACCATGTACACGCTCCAGTTCGTCCTTGAGCTCATACATTGCAGCACGAAAAACTTTGGCATCGAGTTCTTCAAAAAACTTGGTGATGCGGCCATGCCTACGAGTCAACAACTTGAAACCGAAATACCGCGCCTGCGGCACCATCATTACAACACCCACATTGGCAAACTCGCCCGTCTCCACATATGGCGTGAAGCGCACAATGGCATATTGGCAAGGTGTCTTTTTCATTTCCAGCTCCAAAAATCGTCAGACTCAAAGCCCTTAAGTAACTCATAGACCGCCTGTTTACTGAAATTAACCGGTACTGTCTGCTCATCATCAACAAACCACCAGGCTTCAGGTATTTCACTCAGTATATGCGTCCACTCGTTGAAGGCTATTGAGAACCGCTTATGGTATTCATCTCGACGGAAGAAGTCACCTGAGAGCTGGTAAGTTTGGGCAGCAAACACATGCCCCTGAGAAAAATCTGATTTTTTACATCAAAATCAAATGCATCGTTATGACTTTACTTCTTAATCAAGCGGTGATTTCTCGCTATGACTCCTTAGCCGTGATTGGTGGGGCAGGGCCCCACCCTACCAAATAGCCGGGGGTGTAGGGTGGGGCCCTGCCCCACCATAACGCGCTGGAAGTCCACTCAAATCCTCGTATTAACGCGTCTATGCAGAGCTGCCGTGATTCTAGGAACAATAATGTGGACAGCGG
>JAHXHU010000216.1 GCA_025656375.1 Candidatus Thiodiazotropha sp. (ex Ustalcina ferruginea)
GCCGCTTCGCGACAACGGATACCTGCCCGGGCCCTACGCCTACCGGGGTCTACCAGCCTGCGCATTCGCTATCCATGGCCGGCAGCGTAAGAGGGCAGCCACCTTTGCGGATGGTCCTGCCAGGGATGTTACAGATGCATGCCTCTATCTGGGTGTGAGGAGTACTATATCGCTACCCTTGAGTACTGAATAAGTGGGTTTGAGTTAAGCTTGCTTTTGCTTTGCCGGTGCTAAAACCAGACTCATGACTTCATTGCTTTTTAACAACATCTCATCAACCATCGATGCTACAGTTTCTGGATTCAGGCCAGTCGCATCCCAGGCAGAAGAGTCTATCGCCCACAACATTTCATCGACGGAGAGGCCGACCATTTCACCATTGGCAATAGCTTTGGCAATGTGTACCAGGGATACCTCAAGTCGATATTCGGTTGTTTGATCCGGGTGATGATGATGCCCTGTTACCGCCACGAAACTGTTGGGTAAACCCCAGGAGCGCATCAGCTCGGCTCCGACATCCATGTTCCTGAAACCCAGGACCTGTGCTTCCGTCTCTGGCAATACCCAGTTGTCTCCCCCGGTGATCTGTAGGATCTCTGTGGCCTTTGCTGGCAGTGTGAGATAGATCACCAGCCTTCCAACATCGTGCAACACCCCCATTACAAAAAGTCGTTCGCTATGCAGGGTATTACAGTGCTTAGCCAATATCTGTGACATCACTCCAGTGGTGACTGAGTGACGCCAGTAGTCGGTCATATTCACCAACTCATCCGGAATATTGGTAAAGGTTCGCATGGCAGATGTCGCCATCACCAGATTGCGCAACTCATCAGCGCCGAGGATGGCCACTGCACGGGACAGGGTTTCGACCTTTGCCTGCTGTCCATACAATGCACTGTTAGTCAGTCGGAGCAGCCGGGCCGAGATATCTGTATCCTGAATAATAATATCGGCTACCTGTGATGCGGAATAGTTGGCGGCCCCCATCATCTGGTTCACCTTGATGCAGATGTCGGGTAATGAGACGAGGTGGTCAATGTCCTTTATCAGCGATTTCGGGTCCATTTTTCTATCTCCCTGCTTGATTCTGCCATTGTTATTTACATTTCCAAGTAGGCGGCAAATTAAGATATAACTTAATCTATTTATGGTTAATTAGTTAAATGCATCACATTTGTGCGTTAACCGGCCTTCATTAAAAACATTCCTGGCGATTATCCAGACAACGTCTAAGCTCTTGGATATGCTAATGCGAGCCGTTAAACCGAGTCGTCCACCATTTCATAGTTGCTTGAGATCGTATGATCTGATGGGTCAGCAGTTAGTTCGAGGGGTTTAGCTCTTATGAACTGTGACGCTACATTGGGGTGGCTAATCCAGTGTTTCCTGACCCAGTGCCGCTTGGATGCACCTTAATACCCCGTAGTCGTATTCGCCATCCAGCGCTTCGTAAACGGGTTTGAGTTTTCCGTCCGCTCCATACTGTTCAAAGGCAAAATGGATGATCCTGAGTTGATCCTGCTGGATAGGTATTGCTTTTTTCAAGGTTAGCCGCTGTTCTTCGATGGCCATCGCCAGATGGTTGTAGATTGTGGCCAGTGTAAGATTCCGCTCCTTCGCAATACTCTCCAGGTCGAGACCACGTTCAAGGTGTTGCGCAGTCTCCTCCACTGTATCACTCGAGGGGATAGCCGGTGCTAGCAGGCATCTTAAAAATGCTTCGCCATAGGCTTCCAGCTTTCGTTCACCGACACCGGATATCATCGCCAGTTGTTGGTTGTTTTGAGGACGTTTTTCAACCATTTCCATCAGGGTGGCGTCGTGGAAGATGACATAAGCTGGAACGCCTTGCGCTTCGGCAAGTTCGAGGCGAAGTTTTCTGAGCACATCCCATAGATTTCGGTCAGCATCGTTGATATGCACGTCATGACGGCTTTTGCGGCGACTCTTGACTCTCATTTTACGTGCCTTACGCAGCATCAGCTGTGTCTCGCCACGCAGTACTGATCGACTTGCCTGAGTCAGGCGAAGGCCGCCAAAACCTTCCAGGTCTACAGCGAGTAGACCGTGAGCAATCAGCTGACGATAGATGGTTCGCCACTCACTTGCGTTGAGATCGCTGCCGATACCATGCGTACTGACCAAGTGGTGACCGAACTGCGTGATGCGTTCATTCTCCTTGCCGAGGAGGACATCGATCAGGTAGTTGACGCCGAATCGTTGACCGGTTCTGTGTACGCAGGAGAGCGCCTTCTGCGCGGCAACAGTGGCATCCCAGGTCTCGGGAGGCTGTAGGCAGGTGTCGCAGTTACCGCAGGGTTGCTCGAGGGGGTCATCGAAATATCCAAGCAGGGCTTGGCGACGGCAGCCGGTGATTTCACACAACGCCAGCATGGCATCGAGCTTATGCCGTTCGACTCGCTTGTGGTTCTCATCGGCCTCGGAAGAGGCCTGCATCTGACGCAGGGTGATGACATCCTGCAATCCATAGATCATCCAGGCATTGGCTGGTTGACCGTCCCTGCCGGCACGCCCTGTCTCCTGGTAGTAGGCCTCGACACTCTTTGGTAGATTGAGATGGGCGACAAAGCGTACATCGGGTTTGTCTATGCCCATGCCGAAGGCGATGGTAGCGACGATCACCACACTGTCCTCGCGCAGAAATCGCTCCTGGTGCTGCTGGCGTGTCTGATTATTCATGCCAGCGTGGTAGGGCAGTGCCTTGATGTTCCTGGATTGAAGCCAACCGGCCACTTCATCGACTCGTTTACGGGACAGACAGTAGACTATGCCCGCATCAGTCGGGTGCTCATCCTGGATAAAGCGTAATAAACGCTCCTTTGCGTTACCGTCATTTTCTGTAATCTGGTAGCGGATGTTGGGGCGATCGAAGCCGGCGATAAACTCACCCGCTTCCTGCAGGGCAAGGCGTTCTACGATCTCCCTGCGTGTGGGTGTGTCCGCTGTGGCGGTCAGTGCCACCCTGGGTATGGTTGGGAACTGTTTATGTAGCTGAGAGAGTTGAATATATTCAGGGCGAAAATCGTGTCCCCACTGGGAGACGCAGTGGGCCTCGTCGATGGCAAACAGGGCGATATGCGATTGCTGTAACAGGTTGAGCATGCGTGGCATCAGGAGACGTTCCGGTGCCACATAGAGGAGATCGAGTTCGCCCTGCAGGAGCTGTCGCTCGACACTGTTCGCCTCGACAGGGTCCAGGGCAGAGTTGAGGAAAGCGGCACGCACCCCAAACTGGCGTAAGCCGTCCACCTGGTCCTGCATCAGGGCTATTAGCGGTGAGATCACGATCCCGGTGCCCTGCCTGACCATCGCCGGTATCTGGTAACAGAGGGACTTGCCGCCACCGGTCGGCATTAAAACCAGTGCATCACCACCCTTGATAAGGTGATCGATAATCTGATCCTGAGGTGGCCGGAAATCGGCATAACCGAAGGTATGCTGCAGGAGTTCGCGGGCCTGCTCCAGCTGTGGTGTTTTTGGTTTGGCTTCAGTCATCCGTGACATTATCCCGTCCTTTTGGTTGTGTGTCAGGGTTTGATTCAACTATTCTGTCGGTGATTTCCCGCACCGAGTGGTTGGAAAAAACAAAATATTACATTTTCTATCATTATTAGAACCTGTAAATCGGCCGCCAATCACCGCAAATGAACGCAAATATCTCAATGTATCAGACTGATGGTGAAGCGCTAGCTTGTTCCTGATTCAAGGCTGTTTATAGGATATTTCCAGGATTTACTGATTGCTGCAACCATGATCGATGACAAACCGTGTGGTCAGGTGCGGTACACATTGCGGCACCGGGTTTGAGCGAATACCATGTAGTATGCTTTATCGACAATGCCCAATACTGTTCTAAATTTGCTTGTTTTCTCAGCCCAAATTACACGATAATGATCATTGCGGTGCCCTCTTTCTTGGCTGGGGCATGGCTCAGCAACGATCAGGACTATCTGGATTCAGAGTAATGTGCGGACTATGCGGTGAATTACGTTTCGATGGCGGGCCTGCAGACCTGTCGGCAATCGAGCGGATGAGCGGTCAGATCCGCCGACGCGGTCCGGATCATGGCGGGAGCTATAGTGATGGGGCACTGGGCTTTGGGCATCGGCGTCTGGCCATCATCGATCTATCTGAACATGCTCACCAACCAATGTTGGACCAGAAGCAGAATCTGGCATTGGTATTCAACGGTACTATCTACAACTACAAGGAGCTCAGAAAGACCCTCAGGGGGATGGGCTATCAATTTTTCTCCGATGGCGACACCGAGGTCATCCTAAAGGCCTACCATGCCTGGGGGGAGGATTGTGTCGACCATCTCCATGGCATGTTCGCCTTTGCCGTGTGGGATTGTCATCGTCAAAGCCTGTTCCTGGCCAGAGACCGTTTTGGCATCAAACCACTCTATTACACTCAGGACCACAAGCGTCTCCGTTTCGCCTCCAATACCCAGGCTCTACTCGCTGCCGGAGGCGTCAATACCACCATTGACCCTGTTGCTTTGCACCACCAGTTTACCTTGCATGGGGTTGTGCCGGCGCCGCATACCGTTTTTCAAGGAATCCGCAAGCTGGCACCGAGCCACTGCATGTTGATTGAATCCAATGGTACAGAGCGTATCCGTCGTTACTGGAGCTACCCTGCCACTCGTCCTGAAATGCCGATGTCTGATACTGAATGGCTCGATGCCATTCACGATGCACTGCTCGAATCGGTACGCAAGCGTAATGAGATTGCTGATGTTCCAGTCGGTGTGCTGCTCTCTGGTGGCCTCGATTCCAGCTTGCTGGTCGCCCTGCTGGCGGAGGCAGGTATTGGTGATCTACGCACCTTTTCGGTCGGTTTTGAGGATCAGCCGGAGGAGAAGGGCAATGAATTCGAATACTCCGACCCGGTCGCCGAAATGTACAACACCCAGCACCACAAGTTTCTTGTACCCAATGGTGAGGTGCTGAAGCGGTTGCCGGAAGCGGTGGACAATATGGCTGAACCGATGTTCGGGCAGGATGCGGTGGCCTTTTATCTGTTGGGAGAACAGGTATCAAAGCAGATCAAAGTGGTGCAGTCTGGGCAGGGAGCTGATGAAGTATTCGGAGGTTACTTCTGGTATCCGCGCATCATGGAAGAGCGGGAGGGTGAGCCTGTGGAACGATTCGCCAAACACTACTTTGATCGCGATCATGATGAGTATCTGCACATGGTCATGGACGAGTACGGTGACGGTGACTACACAAGGGAGCTGATTGCAGAACGTCTCAGGGAGTCGGATACGGATAGCTTGATCGACGCAGTACTGCATATGGATCAGACCATGCTGATTGTCGACGACCCCGTAAAGCGGGTAGACAATATGACCATGGCCTGGGGGTTGGAGGCCAGGGTGCCTTTTCTCGACCACCATCTGGTTGAACTGGCAGCTCGTTGTCCACCTGAATTGAAACTGCGTGAAGGGGGCAAATATCCCTTGAAAGCGATGGCCAGAGGCATTCTGCCCGACTCGGTGATCGATCGTCCAAAAGGCTATTTTTCAATGCCTGCCCTAAAGTATGTGCGGGGGGAATTCTTTGAATTCATGCGTGATATTCTCAGTTCCCAGGCAGCGCGTACACGGGGTATCTTTCAGCAGGTGTATATCGATAGGCTGATGGCTGCACCTGAGATGCACCATACCCGTATTAGAGGCAGCAAGCTCTGGCATATCGCACTATTCGAGTTTTGGTTGCAACGCCATGGGTGAGGTGGGGGAAATGGAACGGGTATTACTGGCTGCTATCCTGTTTGTGACAGGTTGCTCTGAACCGGTCGATGTTGAGCTGTTCAATTATCAGGCATGCCGTAAGCAGATGACAGAAGAGTTACTCATCAAGGAATCGCCCCAGTGGCTGCGAACATGAAGGTAAAGGTTCATTGTGAGGAGCAGCAGTAGCTGTTATTTCGGAAAGGGCGTTTTCCCATCCTGACAGATCTCCAGCAGAACCTGAACTGCATCCGGACAGAACTGTTTCCCGCTCTCTGACTTGATCATCTTCAGCGCATCCTTTATGTTTATCTGATGCCGGTAACTGCGGGTGGTGGTCATGGCATCGTAGGCATCGTAGGCATCGTAGGCATCGTAGGCATCGTAGGCATCGTAGGCATCGTAGGCATCGTAGGCATCGACTACCGAGATAATGCGTGAAATGATCGGGATCTCTTCCCCTTTCAGCCCATCAGGATAACCTTTGCCATCCCACTGTTCATGATGGTGCAGGACACAGTCGGCGACTTCATCGAGAAGCTGGTTTCCCAGACTGCGTAACATGTTGGCTCCAATGCTGGGGTGTGCCTTGATACCCTCATACTCATCACCTGAAAGATGACCTGGCTTCAAGAGGATATTGTCGGGTATACCGATCTTGCCGATATCATGGAAACCGGCAGCCAGTGAAAGCACATCCATATCATGGTCACCCAGTTTGAGATGATTCCCAATCACCGAGACCACCCGACTCGAGTGCTCCAGGGTGTAGCTGTCCCTTGCTCTGAGGGCGTAGTGTAGAATGGTCTCCAGCTTGAATCCAATATGACTTTCAAGCAATGAAACCCTGTGTTGAAAGCGATTGTTGTCTTTTTGCTCTGTCACAAATTACAGTCTTGTATTGCGTGGCGATGGCTTGAATTACAATGGTTTAGAGTGGGTTTTTACCAATACAGGACATATCGAGTCAAATAAATCTACCACAAGCTGTAATAGTTTCCAGTGTGCTTCAGTGGTGCCACCCACCTCAAAGATGACACATGCCGGTTTCAACCACCTCATGATGAGGGTCTGTGACAACTTCTGTATTGCTTCCTTGTCAAAAATAGGTAAGCCTGGATTATCACGGGTTTTTTCTCACATGACAAAGGGTTAGAATTACCCTATCGAAGCGTGCCTGTATTTTTCCGGGGTGCTCCCCAAATACACACGGTAACTGATTATGAGGTATTTACGATGGATGTATTGGATCGAATAAAAGAGCAGGTTGAGAGCAACCCGATTGTCATCTACATGAAGGGGACGCCACAATTCCCCATGTGCGGATTTTCATCCCGCGCAGCGGCGGCACTGCAGGATTGTGGTATTCCATTCGCCTATGTCAATGTGCTTGCCGATCCGGAGATCTTCGAGAATCTGCCGCGCTATGCTGACTGGCCGACTTTTCCACAAGTCTATATCGATGGCGAACTGGTTGGTGGCTGTGATATTACCCTCGAGATGCATCAAAATGGCGAACTAAAAAGCATGATGGAAGATGCAGCCGCCAAGGTTGCACCCACAGGAGACGACCAAGCCTGATGACAAAATGGGATACCCGCTTTCTCGGGCTGGCGGCTTACATCTCATCCTGGAGCAAAGATCCCTCGTCACAGGTTGGTGCCGTCATCACCGATGGTAACCGTATCGTCTCTTTGGGCTACAATGGATTTGCAGCCGGTGTGGAGGATAAGCAGGAGCGGTTGGGTGATCGTGACTGCAAGCTCAATCTGACTATCCATGCCGAAGAGAATGCTATGATCTTTGCCAAGCGGGATCTGAGCGACTGTACCGTCTATGTCACCCATCCCCCTTGTCCCCGTTGCGCTTCCAAACTGATCCAGGAAGAGGTGGGACGTATTGTCTACATTGCACCCAGCGAGGATTTTCTCTCCCGTTGGTCTGACGATCTCAAACTCTCCAGCGAGATGTACCGTGAAGCCGGTGTTGAGATTACCAGTTATGCCATGGAAGAGATCAACCATGACAACGCCCAGATCACCATTGCTCCGGGTGGTTTTTTCAAGAAGGTGATGAATCTTTTTTTACGTTGAGGTGATGGAAGCGGGTGATGACCGGAAAGGAACGATCTTCTCTTATCTGTCTTTCCCCTGTAAGACTGCGATGTTGGGGTTATTTGCCAAGTTGTATGGTTTGGTTATTTGCTCTGTGAATTGTCATTGATTAGCGCATTCTGCGTGTTTAAAATTCCAAAAATATCCCATACCGGAATGCTCAATCTATGCCAGCTACTCGATATATACTGAGATTCTCTTCCAATCTGTACCATCCAGCAGTTTTCTGTGGCAAAACATGAATCCGAAACTTCGTCTTGTAAAACAACGACACTGCTGTGAACACTGCTTGTTCCGGCGTTTTTTTCTCAGCGTTGGGCTTAATTGCGATGAAATAGACAAGGAGGGACAGGCCACGACCACCAATATTGGACCCTATCGTCCCGGAGAGTATCTCTACCACGCGGGGGAACAGTGCAATGCGCTCTACGTGGTACATGCCGGTACTGTCAAGACGGAGATGGTCACGTTCGATGGTGATCTGCATGTCAGTGGCTTCCATCTGACCGGTGAACTGTTCGGTGCGGATGGCATCAACAAGCGTAATTTCGTTGCCGATGCCGTAGCCGTCGAAAATACCTGGGTTTGTGAGCTTACGTTCGACAATTGGGAAAAGCTGGCCATGGACTACCCGGGCCTTCAGGGTCAGTTGATATCCGAGTTGGGACGGGCGATCGCTCATAAAGAGCTAGAAGCGCTATCCAGCCACTATCACCTGCTGGAACACAGACTGATGAGCTTTTTGTCTGATCTCCTGAATCGTATCAAAGAGAGGCAGGGACAGCAGTCGAATGAAATCGAGTTGGCCATGACAAAAACGGATATTGCACGTTATCTGGGCGCTACTCCTGAATCCATCAGCCGGGCTCTATCCAAGCTGGAAAAATCGGGTTACATCAAAAACACCAAACGTAAGATTTACATACTCAAAGATCAGTCCTGTCTAGATACCGCTATCTGAATCCCTCGTGTATTAAAGAGAGGAAATGGATTTCTCTATGATATTTAAATTGAGTCCACCTAAAGTGATGTCCGTATTAGTTGCACGTTGAGTGCCTTATCTATCAGTTTGAGTGTTTATCTAACTCATGTTCATGTTGGGATAATATGTGCGGTGAGTAACACAAAAAGCGTGCAATGGCACTCTCTATATTTTCGTGTTAGGTCTTCGCTTCGCCCTGGATGATGTATAAATCAGAAGTTAACTACCTAAGGAAACCACGATCTTCTTCTGTCCCAATAAAGCTGACTATCGCATTGTTTGTCTGAGAGTAATCAATACTCGATTGTAATTGTACAACCATGGCAGATGATAACGGCAGGAAAATCTTTTTTTATAAACGCATGGCCAGGGAAATAACAGACTAAATAATTTCCTTATATAGCCGCTATATTTCTTATGAAAAAATTTCAGCGGTTATTTTAAGTGGGTCAGGCAGGGCTGTATGAGTAGCAATGTACTGTTCAATGTGACATATGTCAATTTGTACAATATACAGCAAGACAATGATGTCCCCACACTATTTATTTGTGCTGCATGCCGCATCCTGCCAGATATGGAAGTCTTGAATATTTTTCTATGTCAGCAAGAGACAAGACCTTTCTACCAAGATGTATCAGGTGAGTTACTATGAATATTTCAAGATACCTACTCATATTCTGCTTAGCTATATTGCTGGGCATTTCATTTTCTACACATGCGGCTAAAGTGGATCTGGCTGAAGCAGTTAATAAGGCTGGTAAACAACGCATGCTCTCTCAGAGAATAGCCAAGGCTTACTTTTTTCTCGGTAACAATGTGAGACGCGACAAGGCAAAGAAACAGCTAAAGAAAAGTATTGTTGAATTCAAGAAGAATCATACATAGTTAAAGGCTGAAATTAGCAATCAGGGCGTGCAGAAGATGTTGGCTTTTGTAGATATTGCAATTGAAGACTACGTCGATTTGGTTGGTCGCCCCTACAACCAAGAAAATGCCGCCATTATACTCGACCTGAGTGAGACTATTTTAGAAGCCAGCCAGGATATCGTGGTAAAGATCGAAGCACTTTCCAATGTTGATAAACCGAAGATCGTAAATATCTCCGGTAGGCAACGCATGCTCTCTCAACGTATTGCCAAATACTACATCGCCTATCAGGCAGGTTTTCATGATCAAGACCACATCAGCCAACTTGAAACTGCAGTTAAACAGTTCGAGTCGGCACTGGCTATTCTAAAGGCAGAAAAGATCAATTCCCCTCAGATTAACGCTAAACTCGCCACCGTTACCAGGCTCTGGCGGATTATCCGCTCGTTCTTTCTTGATATTGAGAAAGGGGGGCTACCTGTGACTGTATTCGCGACTACAGACAGCATCATGGACTCTATGAACACTGTTACAGGTTTGTACGTTAAAGCATCTGGTTAGTAGTGCTCCAGTGTGGATGCCTAGGAACATCAAAGGATAGATAGGTGTTCGTTATTCCGAAATATAAAAGTGCACCTGGTCAAGGTAGTCACAACTGCAACGAACTGCCTTGCCAGAATGCACTCCAGCTTTTAAGTCATAACTGAGATACTCATTGGTTAACCATCCAATCTCCCTCTGCAATAATAGATACAGAGGGAGATATGCGACAAATACTAGGCTGAATCTCTATCCAATCAGTGTTTTCCGGGAGATAGTTTTACATTGCGCCTCTCATAGTGAATATAGGCCTGCAAGGCAATTATTTCATCACTGCTCAGTGCCAGCGGTTTACTCTGCAAGGGGTTCATAATGCACCACTGCTGTCCCATAAATACTTAACGAGAAAGGCCTGACCCCCCCTTGTGTACGCCCAGCATGGGTATGAACTAATGAGGTGAAAGTCCTCTGTAGGAAGGTCACCATCCTTAGCGATTTCAAGCTATTAGAT
>JAHXHU010000176.1 GCA_025656375.1 Candidatus Thiodiazotropha sp. (ex Ustalcina ferruginea)
CAACTGCTGAATTCATTTTTTCCTTCCTTTGCCATAAACCGGAACACTGGGAATTATAAATGAATATTTTATTCAGGACACTACACTAGTAGTCCGTATCGACAAAATGTTGGATCTATTTCTCTTAGTGGAATTCCCTGATTTTTGTTTGCCTGATGATTGATAGGGCCGTTGAATGACAAATATAGCCAGTCATGAAACCCCAGGTCTATGTTTAAGGAAGCAAAAATAACGCCATGAGGGGCATTACAAGAAAAGCCAATAATGTTTGAAATGTAATAACTGACGCCATTGTCTCTGTGTCACCCCCTAGTTGTCGAGCAAGAATATAGGCTGAAGGTGCCGTTGGCGTGATAAAAACAATCACAAGTACCGCAGCGGGAACGCCACTGAGGCCAATACTGGAAATGAGCAGCGCAGCAATCAGGGGTTTCAAGCCGAACTGCACTATCGATGAAATCACGATAGGTTTGGCATGCCCATGTATCACCTTTAGATTCAAGGCAGCACCTACGGCTAAAAGCCCAAAGGGTAATGCGGCTCGACCGATGATTTCCAGGATATCATCTGTTATACCGGGCAATCCAAAACCACTTAGGCTTAAAAACCAACCAATGGCGCAACCAATGATCAGGGGATTGCCAACGACTTCACGGATAAAGGATGTGATCCCTTTGAAGTTAGCCTTTCCCCATACTACAAATACTGAAATGCATAGTAAATTGATCAAGACGATCATGAATCCTGCCGCAACAGAACCCAATGCCAATCCAGCTGAACCAAACAAGCCTTGGGCTACAGCTAAGGCGATATAGGTATTAAAACGCACTCCGCCCTGAAAAATCGATGTAAAGCTGGGGTTGCTTTCGGATGCTCGAATTCGATGCCACAATATAAGTACCATCGCTGATGACATCAATGTACCAACGACAACCATCAGCATAGAAGGCCAAGGAGTACCTACAAGGGTTTGATTGCCTAATGTGTGGATAAGCAGGGCCGGAAAGAGAATATAATACGTTAGCTTTTCTATCCCTGGCCAGGCTTCATCCGCCAGGAATTTGGATTGCTTTAAGCCATACCCAAGAAAAATAAGTGCCATGATTGGAACAAGAGCTGTAGTGAAAGCAGCCAAATTAATAATACCTCTAAATATCAGTTCCGACTCTTCCCCTATCGATTGAGAAGAAAAAGAGGGCTCATTGGGTAAGAGCGATTATATTCAGTAAATCAGTGTTGAGTGTCCGCAAATGAACACGAATCAACGCAAAAGTTTTGTTTCAACTATGTAACAGGGGTGAAAAAAGATCATACCCACATGGCTTTATCATGTCTGAATGATGAGCCTGGCAATAAAATATTAACGCTGATGAAGCCATTGAGCTATGGAACAAACTGGCATGCCATATATTATAAGTTTTGTTATTAATCGCTCTGGTGACGTTTTGGATGGCACCCACCTTTATGATGCTGTATGCCGAATTGATTCGGTTACCAAGCAGAATCCTATCGGCTATATGGTTAACTGCTCTTATCCAGCTTTTTTATCTCCAGAGCAACAACCAGACCCGCTCTTTTCAAGATTAATCGGATTTCAAGCCAATGCTTCCTCACTGGATCACTGTGATCTTGATGATGCTGATCAGTTGCGAGCTAAAGACATCTCAGTTTGGGGCCAGGCAATGCTGACATTAAACCGGAAATATGGCATCAAAATCCTTGGTGGTTGCTGTGGTACGGGTGCTGAACATCTACGTTACATTGCCAATATGAAACATATCCGGTGCTTCACCAATCATGATCTAATCGATATGGAATAAACGTCCCCATTTCTAAGATCAAGTTTACATCATCAATCGATAAACAGCATAAGCATATGTTTTTAATGTGATATTTTGTAAACATTAAAGATTTACTTTTAAATGGCCCATGGAGCAGATAGGCATCCAATTAACCTGGATTGATAAAAAAAACCTCTATTAATCACGATAAGAATCTAAAAATCGACATCAATGCGACACTTGCAGAACCGGAATCGCTTGCCATACGCTCAAATATACTGATAATGGCGCACTTCCACATCGGGCCCTGTGCTATAATTTGCCCGGTTTTTTTATTTGATTGAGCAATAGTATGGCGAAAGAAGATTTTATTGAGATGGAAGGTACGGTGGTTGAAACGCTGCCGAATACTATGTTCCGGGTTGAACTGGAAAACGGTCATGTGGTAACAGCCCACATCTCAGGCAAGATGCGCAAGCACTACATCCGTATCCTCACCGGGGATAAGGTCACAGTGCAGTTGACTCCCTATGACCTGAGTAAGGGACGCATCACCTATCGCGCCCGCTGATTGAGATCAGCTATCATCCAACGTTGTATCGGTAACCGGCTCCCCGATAATATCAAACTGCAGCTTGTCCTCTGAAACATCGACCTTGACTACCCCGCCGCCGGACAGCTTGCCAAACAGCAACTCTTCCGCCAGGGGTTTCTTGATCTCGTCCTGAATCAGGCGCGCCATCGGGCGAGCTCCCATTTTTGGATCGTAGCCGTGTTCCGCCAGCCATACCCTGGCTTCAGGTTCAACCACTAGGCTGACATGTTTCTCCTGCAGCTGTCCCTCAAGCTCAAATACAAACTTGTCCACCACCTTGGCAATATGCTCCGGTGAGAGGCCTGAGAACTGTATAATGGCATCCAGGCGGTTCCTGAATTCAGGTGTGAACATTTTTTTGATGGCTTCCATACCATCACTGCTGTGATCCTGTTTAGTAAAGCCGATTGATGAGCGGCTCATCTCCTGTGCACCGGCATTGGTGGTCATGACGATCACTACATTGCGGAAATCCGCCTTACGGCCATTGTTATCTGTTAATGTGCCATGATCCATCACTTGCAGCAGTAGATTGAAAACATCCGGGTGGGCCTTCTCAATCTCATCAAGCAACAGCACACAATGAGGATGCTTGGCAATCTCTTCGGTCAACAACCCACCTTGATCAAAACCGACATAGCCCGGAGGTGCTCCAATAAGTCTCGAGACAGTGTGGCGCTCCATATACTCCGACATATCGAAACGAATCAGCTCCATACTCATGATCCTGGATAGCTGTCTGCTGATCTCTGTTTTACCCACACCAGTCGGGCCGGTAAACAGAAATGAACCCACCGGTCGGCCTTCATTGACCAGGCCAGACCGGTTCATGCGAATAGCGGCCGTCAATGCCTCTATGGCAGTGTCCTGTCCGAAAACCACCAGCTTGAGATCCCGTGTAAGGTTACGCAACGACTCGGTATCGGAGGTAGAAACCTTCTTTGGCGGAATGCGTGCGATCTTAGCCACAATGGCCTCGACCTCATCTACACCAATTATCTTTTTCCGCTCTTCCTCCGGCTGAAGCTGCACGTTCGCACCTGCCTCATCGATGACGTCAATAGCCTTATCTGGCAGGTGACGATCATTGATGTATTTGTCTGAAAGCTCTGCGGCACTGGTTAGAGCTTCCTGGGTATATTCAATGTTGTGGTGCTCCTCAAAACGAGACTTTAAGCCTTTCAGGATCTCCACTGTCTCCGCCACTGACGGTTCTTCAACATCGATTTTTTGGAAACGACGCGCCAGGGCGCGATCTTTTTCAAAGATACCTCGAAATTCCTGATAGGTAGTGGACCCAATACAACGCAGCTCACCGGAGGCGAGTACTGGCTTAATCAGGTTTGATGCATCCATTACCCCACCTGAGGCCGCACCGGCTCCAATAATGGTATGAATTTCATCGATAAAGAGTACTGCATCCTTTTCACGCTTCAGCTCTGCAAGAACCGCCTTGAGGCGTTTCTCAAAATCACCACGATATTTCGTACCGGCAACCAATGTCCCCAGATCAAGCGCATAGATGGTCGCATTTGCAAGAATATCCGGTACCTCGCTATCAACAATCTTCTTAGCCAGTCCCTCGGCAATGGCAGTCTTACCAACACCCGCTTCACCTACCAACAGAGGGTTGTTTTTCCGCCGGCGACAAAGGATCTGAATGGTTCGTTCAATCTCCAGCTGACGTCCGATCAATGGGTCAATCTTACCCTGCTCGGCCAATTGATTGAGATTGCCGGCGTAGCTTTCCAGGGGGCTGGTCTGGCCTTCAGGCTTTACCTCATTGGAGAATTCCACCGGAGTTTCTTCTTGATTGGAACCATCGACTTTTGAGATTCCATGGGAGAGATAATTGACCACATCCAGACGATTGATCTTCTGATCATTGAGAAAATAAACCGCCTGAGAATCCTGCTCATTGAATATAGCCACCAGCACATTGGCACCGGTAACTTCATTTTTTCCAGAAGATTGCACGTGAAATACGGCACGCTGCAAAACACGCTGAAAACCTAATGTAGGCTGAATTTCTCTTTCATCCCCATCCGGAATCAGTGGTGTGGTCTCTTCAACAAAACTCTGAACGCTTTTACGCATACGTTCGATATCAGCCCCACAGGCACGCAATACGGCAACTGCCGTTGGATTATCCAGCAACGCAAGCAGCAGATGATCCACTGTCATGAATTCATGATGTCTCTCTTTGGCATTCTTGAATGCCTGATTGAGGGTAAATTCCAACTCTTTATTCAACATCTCAGAAACTCCATAAAGCGCCGCCTATGTCTCCTCCATGGTGCACATCAGCGGATGCTGGTTGCTACGAGAATAATCGTTTACTTGTGACACCTTCGTTTCTGCCACGTCTTTGGTAAACACACCACAAACTCCTACACCTCGGGTATGCACATGAAGCATCACCCGGGTCGCCCTCTCTCTGTCCATACTGAAGAAGGTCTCCAACACCAGAACAACAAACTCCATTGGCGTGTAATCATCATTCAGGATAATAACCTTAAACAATGGGGGCTTTTTTAATTTAGGTGCCGCCTCCTCTAATGCTAGACCGTCTTCGTGTGATGTTTGTTCTCGATTACTCATAATTGCTGATTCTAGCAGGCCAATTGAGCCTGAAAAGCGGAATTATATTCGGGATGTATTTTAAAATTGAAGGGTTGATGAATTCATAATCAGAGGCGCAGCCATTGTACCGATTTGTGCAGCAAGATTCGAACAAATTGCCACCATCCGTGAAATTATATAAATTTATAGTGACACCCCAATTTGGATTGTGGCTCAGCATCGCTACATCTCAACTAACAAATATTAAATTTCAGCTTGCCATCCACAAGATATCTGAATCACTCAGATAAAACCGCCTGTAAGTTAGAGAGCCCTGCTGCAACCTCACCGCCCTTTTCAACGATAGACCCACATAAATTAGGTCTATCCAGACAAGGGATTATTAGTATGAAACCATTTAAAAAGTTAGGAAAATTACTAATAAAAACACAAAAACCCTGTTAAAAATTAGATATTTGTTGACCGATGACGATAGCACACTATACTTCTTCCTTAAGTGTTGATAATGGTTCCCATTTTAGAAGGCCAGGTACACTTAAATTCGGGCAGTTAAGTTGACGCCCAACCTAATTATCCAATGGCTGGTACTTGGGCAGGTGGACAGAGTAGTTTCGCGCCTCTCTGCAGAATAACAAGTAGCTAGTCACTGTTGAGATTTTATTGAAGATAAGGTGAGCGTTTAGCCGAGATATCTCCCGTATATTAAACAGACAACTCAATTCTGTTTTTTATCCCGGTTTCATCAAAGCCAACTACATCTTTCTGCATAAATCCCGATTTGTGACGCTACTACCACTCCACCCTCCCGGGTTATCGTAATAGTGAGGAGTAATAGCTATGGCGACTGGAGTCGTAAAGTGGTTTAACAACGCCAAGGGCTACGGTTTTGTAACCCCGGAAGATGGAGAACAGGACGTTTTCGTCCATTTTTCATCCATTGAAATGGATGGCTACAAAACGCTGAAGGAGGGTCAAAAGGTCCAATTTGAGATCAGTCAAGGACCGAAGGGGCTACATGCGACCAATATCCAACGGGTCGCGGCAAGTGAATGAGCCTAATGAACTGTTGATTTAAAGATCAACACTTCTGAAAAGCCGGTACGGAGATCCCGTTCCGGCTTTTTTATGCCCGTCAATTCCAGGGTTTGTTAACACTTGTTTTGTAGGTTTCAGTTTCGCGACTGCACGACTATCATACCGCTCCAGGCAAAGTGACATCCTGGACTCTCTTGCATGCTGATTCTATTCAATAAACCCTATGGGGTTCTCACCCAGTTTACCGATAGTGAGGGTCGCCTCACCCTCGCTGATTTTATCACCATCAAGCAGGTCTATGCCGCTGGCAGACTCGACCGAGACAGCGAGGGACTGCTCTTACTAACCGATGATGGCAAGCTGCAACATCGCCTCACAGATCCTAAGTTGAAGAGCTGTAAGACCTACTGGGTACAGGAGGAGGGTATGCCTGACAATGAAGCCATTACTAATCTACAACAAGGTGTCGTATTGAAGGATGGACCCACTTTGCCTGCAAGAGTAAAGCTGATTGGCGATCCAGACCTATGGCCGCGTGATCCACCCATTCGTTACCGGGCTACCATACCCACTGCTTGGCTCGAGATTCAAATTCGGGAGGGACGCAATCGCCAGATTCGTCGCATGACGGCATCCGTCGGTTATCCCACACTGAGGCTGATTCGAATGGGGATCGATCGATGGCACTTGAACAATCTACAGCCAGGTGAATGGATGATTGTTGATACAAAATCCACAGCGAACCGGAAAAGCGATAAAAGGTGCCACCATGCAGGATAGAGGCAGAGTCATAGTCGGTCTCTCTGGAGGCGTAGATTCATCCGTCGCAGCCTTGTTGCTGCAGCAGCAGGGATACCAGGTTGAAGGATTGTTCATGAAGAACTGGGAGGAGGACGATACCGGCGACTACTGTACAGCAGCAGAAGATCTTGCTGATGCACAGGCAGTAGCTGATTGTATGAAGATCCCACTACACACGGTCAATTTTTCGTCGGAGTATTGGGACAGGGTATTTGCCTATTTCCTCGATGAATACGGTGCAGGGAGAACCCCCAACCCAGATGTGCTATGCAACCGAGAAATAAAATTCAAGGCTTTCCTTGAACATGCCATTGATCAACTGGATGCATCAGCGATTGCCACTGGGCACTATGCCTCTATAAGCCATGACAGCAAGGGTTTTCAGTTATTGCGGGCTGCTGATGAGGATAAGGATCAAACCTATTTTCTCTATATGCTCGGTCAAAAACCGCTGAGTCACAGCGTATTTCCTCTCGGGCAGTTACAAAAGCAACAGGTCAGGGATATTGCTGAAAAGGCCGGCTTCCCCAATCACAAGAAAAAGGATAGTACCGGTATCTGCTTTATTGGAGAACGTAAATTTCGTGATTTCCTGCAGCGCTATCTGCCCGCATCACCAGGAAACATCGAAGATCCACAGGGTAAAGCGATCGGTCATCATCAAGGGTTGATGTACTACACCCTGGGGCAACGACAGGGACTGGGTATAGGTGGACTGCGAGACGCGAGTGAGGCTCCCTGGTTCGTCGGTGCCAAGGATTTAAAGCGCAATGTCCTGATTGCGGTCCAGGGCCATGACCATCCCATGCTGATGTGTCGCAAATTGACTGCCGGTCAACTGCATTGGGTAGCCAGCTCTCCTCCGACCACACCGCTGCAATGTCAGGCGAGAATTCGGCACCGCCAGCCACTTCAGCCGTGTCAGGTTACTGCTTACGAAAATGATCGATATCATATAGCCTTCGATAGGCCACAGCGGGCAGCGACGCCGGGGCAGTCAATTGTGTTCTATCACAACAATGTATGCCTTGGTGGGGGTATCATTGAGGAAACTGACATCAACACGTATATCGGCTAGTACTCCATCAAGGTGATATTGATGGAGTACTAAGGGTCATTTCTCCTGAAATCAATGCTTCGGGTGATGAGAATAGGAACAGTATGAAATACAAAGACAGTGATCGCGCAATTGCCCTCTCCGGCATCTACCAGGCTGCAAGCCTGGTACAGCAAGTCGCACGCAAAGGATTAGCGAGTGCGGATAGTATTGCGGCTAATATTCATAGCTTATTCCAAATTGATGCGAGTAGCGTTACTGATGTCTATGGTGGTTTAGACAGTATCGCTCCCGGATTGCGCCTGGCCTACCGGCAACTGAATGGTGATGAAGCAAGAGATAATGAGTTGACCCGCTACCTGCTCGGTCTGATTCAACTGGAACGTAAACTCAATAATCATCAGGATCGACTTGAAAAAATTAAGTTAGACATCTCCAACACGGCTAAAAGATTGGCCCATTTTCCCGCAACCCACAGTAATATCCTCGGTGCATTGGCTGATATCTACGCTGAGAATATCAGCAATCTCACGCCAAGGATCATGGTTAGTGGAGAGCCCGTGTATTTGCAAAACAGTGACAATGTAAACAAAATCCGTGCGCTGCTACTGTCCGGGATCAGGGCTGCAACCCTATGGCGTCAGACAGGTGGTCGTAGACGTCAGCTACTGCTTGTTCGCAGACGCTATACTGATGCATGTAAGGAGCTATTGAATAAACTTTAGCCACTCAATAAATAAAGTTAAAACCTCATTGTAGATAACCTCATCTTTTATCTGGCCACTATTGTGAAAAAAGGTTAACTTCGCCTGCCAACTGACAGATAACATATGGCATTTCAATGTATAAAGGAGCTGCAGCAACACATGCTGTAAACAATTATATAACTGAGAGAATCCCAACTATGAACAAGACTACGCTCACCATCGCATTGAGTGGCCTGATTGCCCTCACCGCCTGCAGTCAATCTAACGATGCTGAGGACACAGCAACAGCCCCTGGACAAAGCACATCATCAACCAGCATGACGGAAAAGGTGACTGAGGCAGGAAAAGAGACCAGGGAAAAGACCAAAGAGGTTAGCAGTGACGCAGCAAATGCGGTTGCAGACAAGAGTAAAAAAGTCTACCAGAATGCTAAACAGGTGACCAGTGATACTGCCAGTGCCATTGCCGACAAGAGTAAGGAAGTCTATCAAGACACCAAAGAAGGGGCTAAAGAAATGGCCTCAGCAGTTGGTGAAACGACGGGTGAGGTTTATGATGCAGCAAAAACAAAGACTGGCGAAATGATAGACGCCACTCAAGAAAAAGGGGCAGAAGTAATGGATAACATGAAAAATGAATAGTAACCTACTGATTTATATACCATAGGAGAGCCTAATGAGTAGCAGCTTTGGTGCGAAAAGTGAACTGACGGTCAATGGAACCACCTACCAGATCTTTCGCTTGGATGCCTTGAAAAATACAAATCGTCTGCCCTTTTCAATCCGCATCCTGTTGGAAAACCTTCTCAGACATGAGGATAACCTCACAGTAACCGCCGATGACATACGGGCAGTTGCCAATTGGAACCCTCAGGCTGAGCCGAGCAAGGAGATTCAATATCGTCCGGCTCGCGTACTCATGCAGGATTTTACCGGTGTGCCTGCGGTGGTCGATCTTGCCGCTATGCGTGATGCCATGGTGACCCTGGGTGGTGATGCATCGGAAATCAATCCGTTGCAAGCCGCTGAGCTGGTCATCGATCACTCTGTGCAAGTCGACCACTACGGCGATGCAAATGCCTTCGAGCTGAATGCTGAAATGGAATTTCAGCGTAACAAGGAACGTTACCAGTTCCTGAAATGGGGCCAAGGTGGATTCTCCAGCCTCAAGGTCGTACCACCCGATACTGGCATTGTGCATCAGATCAATGTGGAATATCTGGCGCGTGTCATCTATGCCGAAGAACGAAATGGCAAACTTCAGGCCTTTCCTGACACGTTGGTCGGTACTGATTCACACACCACCATGGTCAATGGTATAGGTGTGCTTGGATGGGGTGTGGGGGGTATCGAAGCCGAGGCCTCCATGCTGGGGCAACCCATCTCAATGCTCATCCCCAAGGTCGTGGGCGTTAAACTGACCGGTGAACTTCCCGAAGGCTGTCTCGCAACAGACCTGGTATTAACCATCGTGCAGCAACTGCGTGAACACGGCGTAGTGGGTAAATTTGTTGAATTCTACGGCCCTGCCATTTCTTCAATGCCGATGGGTGATCGTTCCACCATTGCCAATATGGCGCCGGAGTATGGCGCAACCTGTGGACTATTCCCAATCGATCAGGCGACTCTCGACTATCTGCATTTGACCAATCGCAGCGAGGATCAGATTGCTTTGGTTGAGGCCTACGCCAAGGCACAGGGCATCTTCCACACCGCAGAGACACCAGAAGCCAATTATAGCGAAACCCTTGAGATCAACCTGTCTACCATCGAGCCGAGTCTTGCCGGTCCTAAACGCCCGCAGGACCGTGTCCCCCTCAGTAGTGCAAAATCGAATTTCATCGAGGAGGTCAAGGTCTTCAATGGTGGAGAAAGTCAGACGGTCGCCACCAATATTGATGGCGCATCGGCTGAAATCACTGATGGCGCAATCGTTATCGCTGCGATCACCTCCTGTACCAATACCTCCAATCCTGCGGTTATGCTTGGTGCTGGACTATTGGCCAAGAAGGCCGTAGATTTGGGTCTTACCGTCAAACCCTGGGTAAAGACATCACTCGGCCCTGGATCACGGGTAGTGATGCAATACCTGGAACAGGCCGGACTGGAGAAACCCCTGGAAACTTTGGGTTTCGATCTTGTTGGTTACCAATACAAGTGGTGCAGCCGTAACC
>JAHXHU010000427.1 GCA_025656375.1 Candidatus Thiodiazotropha sp. (ex Ustalcina ferruginea)
CTGGCGCAAGGCACGGCGGGTCTACAGTCTCGCCTCACGGCTGCCGGGGACTAACCGCCTCGGCTTTCAGCCTTCCATGGCGCTCAGCGACCGATTAACTGATTGCTACGTACACCTTGAATAGAAGCCAGGTCTTTGATTCGCTCTGCCAACACGGTTTGTGTTGACAGAAGAATACAACACAACAGCAACAACGTTTGTTTCAGAACGGCTTTCATCTCATGGTACCTCAAAAGGGAGACAACACACTGTTAAAGAAGCGAGACAACCAACCCATCGAATTGGCATCGGCCAACGCACCTTCGCCTTTGTAAGTGATCGTGGGATCTGCAATGCGTGTCGAAGCCACCGTGTTTGCCGGTGAAATGTCTCGTGGCCGGACGATACCGGACACGCGCACATACTCCGTACCTTGATTGATGCCGATACGTTTTTCACCACGCACATAGAGGTTTCTATTAGGCAGGACTTCAATCACCGAAACCGTAATATTGCCACTCAGAGCGTTGCTCTGGGAGGCGCTTCCGTCACCACTGAAATCATGGGTTGAAGCCAGTTCGAAACCTAAACCGGCATCCTTGTTGTTCGCTATCGGGACAAAACCGGGCACATTAAATTGCATCGGCGAGCCAAACAAAGTCGGATTGGTGATGCTGTTATTGCTGCTTTTCGCAGTGGTTGTGCTGGCTGACTTATTTGCCTGGGTACTTTCCACCAGATTCACCGTCAACAGATCGCCAACACGTCGGGCACGGATATCTTCGAACCATGCCAGTTCATAACCCGCTTGATAGATTGAGCCGTTACCCTTTGGCGCAGGTGGCGGCATGACCGGACGAATCGGCGCATAGGCTGCATCGCGCACGGGAGTAGTATTCTGACAACCGCTCAGCAGTAGTGCCAGCAAGATCATCATCAATGTCATATTAAACAGTCTGGCCATCAGCTTAGTTCCTGTCATAGTTGCTGATTGACGTAGGAGAGCATCTCGTCAGTCGTAGAAATGGCCTTCGAGTTCATTTCGTAAGCACGCTGGGTTTCGATCATGTTGACCAGCTCTTCCACCACATTCACATTCGAACTCTCAAGGGCCCCTTGAATCAGCGTGCCGGTGCTATCAGTGCCGGGAATGGCTGTATTGACACCACCACTGGCATTACTCTCCCGATAGAGATTGTCACCGACCGGTGCCAGACCTTGGGGGTTAACGAAGTAGGCCAATTCAATCTGACCGATCTGGGTCGGGGTGTTGTTACCCGACTGCAACACCGAGACCACACCGTCGGAACCGACGGTCAGACTGGTTGCATTGGTCGGCACGGTCATCGCCGGTTGTAGCTCGTAGCCGTTGGGTGTGACGATATTGCCGTCAGCGGTCAAACTGAAGGTGCCGTCTCGACTGTAAACAATATTGCCGTCCGGGTGGAGTACCTAAAAATAACCCTTGCCCTGGACGGCAACATCCAGGGAGTTAGCGGTCTGTACGATATTTCCCTGGCTGTGTTCCTTCTGCGTCGCCACAACCCGTACACCCGTTCCTAACATCAGACCGGATGGCTGTTCCGTATTCTCAGAGGATTGGGCACCCACCTGACGCAGGTTCTGATAGATCAGATCGTTAAATACAGCCCGGTCACGTTTGAATCCGGTGGTGTTGACGTTAGCGAGGTTGTTGGAGATCACAGACATATTGGTCTGTTGTGCATCCAATCCGGTTTTTGCGATCCAGAGTGCCGGGTACATAGTCTCTTCCTCGTACTTATTGAATTCAGTTAAACATTAAGTTTGCAATTAACCTGCCAACATCAAGTCATACTCATAATGCTGGCGGATGCGCTGTCCATATCTTCAGCGGTCTTCATCATCTTGACCTGCATCTCGAACTTGCGGGACAGTTCGATCATGTTCACCAGGGCATCGGCAACATTGATATTGCTGCTCTCAATCATCCCGGACACCAGTTCGGTAGAGGCATTGGCTTCGGCTTCACCACCCTCTTTCAATCGCAGTAAACCCTCTTCCCCCTTGATCAGGGTCTCCATCGGAGGATTAACCATCTTGATACGATCTATGATCGCCAGTGCTGATGGGGTGGCACCTTCGGGAAGAATGGTAATGGTGCCATCGGGTGCAATCTCAAGCCGCTCATAGGGCGGCAAAGCAATCGGCCCCCCATTGCCGATTAGCGGCAAACCTTCGCCGTTTGTAACCAGGCCGTTGGCATCAACCTTCAGGTCACCACGACGTGTATAGGCTTCAGATCCGTCAGCTGCCTGGACAGTAAAATAGCCATCCCCCTTGACCGCCAGGTCCAGAGGATTCCCAGTAGACTCCATACTGCCCTTGTCAAAATTGATATTTGGCCGTTCATCCAAGGCGTAGACACGGGTTGGGTATCCCTGACCAAACACAGGCATACTGCGGAACTGATTGAGGTCTTCCATAAAACCAGGCGTATTCACTTTTGCCAGGTTGTTGGAGTTGCTGGCCTGGGCTATCAGTGTCTCTTTGGCCCCACTCATGGCTACGTAAATCATGCGATCCATGGGATTGGCTCCTGTCTCTAGTTCAAATTAGGGATAATCGATGCTGACCGAAGCCAGCCTGATCCGGCCACATGACCGATCTAAATTGATAACCGCAAAAAAACGGGCCATTTAGCGATAATGGTCGCCCACCAACCTGCTAAAAACAGCACGACGGAAACAAGATGGCGAAATATTCCAAAAACCAGAAACCCTCTGATGAGACAGCAGCAGAAGCCATGAAGATTGCCCGAGCCACGCAACGTCCCGGACAGACCAAAGAGCAGACAAAACTGATCGCCAGCGGTATTCAAAAAGGGATCGATCAATACAAAAAGCAGCACAAAGCCAAGGTGCGGGAGATAGATAAAAGAAAGAGAAAAAGCACGCCCCCTTCAGATCAGATCACTATGAGCAAGGAGCTAGTAGCATCACCTGCCAATAAGGGAAATAGAGAAAAACTACCCTGGATTCTCCTGATACTCTCATGGGCACTGTTCGCCACGTACCTGCTTTTCACTATTCGCTGACTTCAACATCGGTGTCACTGGAATCTACTGTTACTGGATGAAACCTAGTGGCCCATAAAAAAACCGCCACTCCACTTCCCCGTACACTGGGAAGTAGAGTGGCAGTCGCGAAGATCAACTAACGAATATTGATAACCGTCTGGGTAACGGCATCCGCGGTAGTGATCACCTGGGCGTTAGCCTGAAAATTACGTTGAGCAGTGATCAGATTCACCAACTGTTTGGCCAGATCGACATTTGAGTTCTCCAGCGCACCGGATTGAATCAAACCAAAGCTGCCGGTTCCAGCTTCACCCAATTGCACATCACCGGAAGCGAAGGATTCAACCCAACTGGTGTCGCCATTCTGACGCAGGCCCTGATTGTTGGTGAAACGGGCCATCGCAATCTTACCCAGCGGTTCCGACTGACCATCGGTAAAACGGGCAAATACAATCCCTGAACCATCCACATCCACACCACTAAGACGCCCAGAGGTAAAACCGTCCTGACTCAACTCGTTGACCGAAAAACTGGAGCCAAACTGGGATGTAGCACTATAGTCATAAGTCAGACCGGTGATATCCGCAGCACCGCCACCCGGGTTAAACGTATCCATCAAAACATTTCCCAGGGCATCCACATCACCCACCCCGGTATCCAGTGAGCCTGAGGTGGTGAACTGGACATCTGCAAAAGCATTACCACCAACCGTCACATTCACACCATCCACAAAGGTAAATGCATTCCATTGATTATCTGCCACCTTGCTGTAAAACATGGTTGCGGTGTGCGCAGTCCCGAGAGAATCATAGATCGTGGTTGCTGTTGAGTGGTTATAACTCTGAGGATCAGGCGGAAAGGTAAAAGTCGGCACGGTTGGATCCAATAGGACAGTCGGAGGCGCCTCTGCCGCGCTTAGATTGAGAGTGGCCTCAACATTGGTCGTCGGCATGAGTGTCCCGGACACAACAGGTAGATTCAAATCCGTGGTATCACCGGTATTAAACAGGCTACCGGTGGTACCGATACGCGGAAAAACCTGTAACCTGGAACCCGTATGGTCTACTACGTTCCCATCCCGGTCGACCGTGAAAGCGCCAGCACGGGAATAGGCGACATCGCCTGCTGAATCTTCCATGACAAAGAAACCTTCACCATTGATCGCCATGTCAAGATTGTTGGATGTGAACTCGGTACTGCCTTGAGAAAACTGCTGGGCCACACGGGTTACACGTACACCTCTTCCCGGTACTGAACTACTGACATCACTGATTGAGTTAGCATAGATATCGGCAAACTCGCCTCGTGACTCTTTGAACCCAACCGTACTGGCGTTGGCGACATTATGTCCGGTAACTTCAAGATCGGTGGAAGCCGCATCCAAACCACTCAGAGCGATACGAAATGCCATCTTTATTCTCCTGTCTATACACTATTGGCTATCAACGCATTCAGCGTTGATGCTGATGTTCTATTGAATCTGCACAACGTCATTCATGGATATCTGGCCCAGACCATCCAGATTGAGCTGGATACCGCCCGGACCGCCCAGGTTGACACTCTCCACCTCAGCAGCAACCAGGACCGCAGGTGCCATCTCGGCATCGTCCACATTGGCCACTGCACTCACCTGATAAAGGCCATCTCCCATATAGTCGCCGGCATCGTCATAACCGTCCCAACTAAAGGCAACTTGTCCCGCCTCATGGGTGCCGAGCTGTAGCTCGCGGACCAGGGCTCCGGAGCGGTCGGTGATCATCACCCGTACATTGCTCGCTGAGGCAGGTAGATTGACACTACCCTGTAGGGATTCACCGTTCGCGAGTGAACCGACATGACTCTCCACCAGCACATCACGCCCAACCAGATTGGCTGCCTGCAAGGCTTGGTCTGAAGTCAATGAACTGCGCAATTCGTTAAAGGAGGCATTCAGATCATCGATTCCGGAGACAGTGGCAAACTGGGAGACCTGGGTCGCCATCTCAGAATTTTTCATGGGCTTGAAGGGGTCCTGATGGGTCAACTCGGTGACCAGCAGGTTCATAAAATCCTCCAACCCCAACTGACCCTGTTGTTTCTCTTTTGCCGGAGCATTGGTAGCTAGACCAATATCCTGATAGAGGTTGTAACTGCTGCTGATGGCGGTCATAAAATTCTCCTTATTGGCCCATACGCAGGGTAGCGATAAGTAACTGTTTGGCTGCATTGGCCACTTCGACATTACCTTGATAAGAGCGCGAACCGGATAGCATATTGGCCATCTCTTCCACCGAGTTTACATTCGGTCGAAAGATATACCCTTGTTCATTGGCAAGTGGATGCTCAGGTGCATATTCCTGAATCAGTGGTGCCTGACTCTCCACCACACCCGCCATACGTACACCACTCGCTGCCGCATCCGGATTGGTCTGATCCAATATCGTTTGAAAAACAGGCTGTCGTGCCCTGTAAGTCTGTTCAATACTGCTGCTCACGGCATCCACGTTAGCCATGTTACTGGCCACTAGATTCAAACGCAGACTCTGGGCACTCATGCCTGAAGCTGCGGTATCAAAGATGTTGAACATAGACATGGCTATTCACCCTTTAGTGCTTTACGTATGCCATTGATTTTGCTATTGATAAATCCAAGGCTGGCCTGGTACTCGACAGCATTGGTGCTGAAGGCAACATGCTCCCGCTCGGTATCCACGGTATTGCCATCCATCGAAGGCTGCATAGGCGTGCGATAGAGCAATTGGGAGGCGGGCACCGGACCGGATTCAGTTTGAATATGTTGATTATGAGTCGTCCTCATTCGGCTTGAACTATACATTTCGCTATTGAGGAGTGCCTTAAAATCGAAGTCTCTCGACTTATAGCCTGGGGTATCAGCATTGGCCAGATTGGCTGCAAGCACTTCAGCTCGCTGAGAACGCAGAACCAGAGCCCTCTCATGTATTCCAAATAGGTCGTCGAAGTTCATCAATAGCTCCAATACTGTCTCTTGATCGAGAGTAATGCAGGGAGCGTGCCAAACACATCAACTAGGAGGTAGGGCTGATTTTCAACGAGAAAGGAAGTAGGGGCGCTCTATTTCAACCACCCTATTCCGGCAAGCCAGTGCCGGAAAGCGGCAACCATTGCCGCTTAGGATTTCAATCGGTAGGAGATACCGCCATGACCCACTTTCATTTCAAAACGATTCGTGAGCTGATTGATCGATTCGGTGGAGCCAAGAAACAGATAACCACCGGGATTCAGTATACCGGCCATCCGGTCGACGATATCTTTTTTTAATTCGTTGGAGAAATAGATCAAGACATTACGACAAAATATGACATCAAATTTCCCCATGGCCTGGTAGCTACTCGTGAGATTTAGAGATCGGAAACTCACTCGTCGCTTGATCTCCGGTTTGACTTCGAGACAGCGTTCTTTGGGAGTGAAAAACTTTTTCTGTTGTTCATGGGTCAGCCCTCTCTCCACGGCGAGACCACAGTAGACCCCAGCACGGGCCTCATCGAGAACCTTACTCGAAATGTCGGGGGCAGATATCTGTACCGGTCTGGCGGAGGCTTTTAACCCTTGATACTCATCCGCAATCATACTGATGTTATAGGGTTCCTGACCACTGGAACAGGCAGCGGACCAGATCCTTATGCTGCCTCCTCGTTGCTGATTCAGATCGGGCAGGATGGTCTCCTTTAACAGGATATAGTGGCCAATATCACGAAACCAGAAGGTCTCATTGGTGGTCATGGCGTCGATGACTTGAACTTTGAGACGTGATTGAGCAGGTGACTGGATCAGCTTCAATAAAGTGCCCAGGGAGTCTACCTGAACATCTTTCATAATGTTGCTAAGTCTGCTGGAAACCAGGTATTCCTTTCCGTTTCCCAGCAAAATACCGCACGCTTGCTGCAGGAATAACTTAAACGATTCGTACTCTGCCGGAGTGATCGCAGCTGACCGATGATGCATGATTATGATGTTCTTGTTGAATGTATAGCTACAACTTATTCACGCCAGAAATTTTAGACGTTCAGTCACCCGATCCACCAACTCATCAGGCATGAATTTAGCGAGAAAATGGTCGGCTCCCACCTTCTTCAGCATGCTCTCATTAAACACGCCGCTCAATGAAGAGTGCAGGATGACATAGAGGTCCGATAGTTCAGGATTTTCCCGAATCGCCGTCACCAGGGAGTAGCCATCCATTTTCGGCATTTCGATATCGGAGATGACCATCGCCAGCCAATCACTGACCCTACCCTCCTCTGACCACTGCAGCAACAGCTTCAGCGCCTCACTGCCATCTTTTACCAGAATGGTTTCGATGTGCATTTCGTGCAACACCTTTTTTATCTGGTTGCGTGCGACCATCGAGTCATCCACCACCATTATCTTAAGCCGGTCCAAATCAGCACCGGTATCTTCCATCGGGTGCGTAATCTCTTCATCAATACCCAGCACTTCACTGAGTACCTTCTCTACATCAATTATCTCAACCAATGTCCCATCGAGATCAGTGACAGCCGTCATATAACTGCTACGCCCAACACCTTGAGGTGGTGGCAAGATATCTTCCCAATGGGTATTGACGATACGCTCCACATTACCCACTAAAAAAGCAAGCTGGCGGCGATTATATTCGGTGATTATGATGAAGTAATCGGTTGCTTTACCCATCCTGGGGCCACCGATGGCATTACACAGGTCCATCACCGGAATATTGACGCCTCTTAGAGTGGCAACACCCCGAATCACCGGATGTGATCCCGGCAACTCAGTCAGTGGAGGGCACTGCACGACCTCTTTCACTTTAAAGACATTAATGCCAAATATCTGACGTCCATTTAGCCGAAAAAGCAGCAATTCCAGTCGATTTTGCCCAGCTAGTTTGGTTCGTTGATCGACACTGTCTAAGACACCAACCATTATTTACACCCTGAGAACAAGATAAAGCCCAATACAAGCACTATGGCGGCTTACATACCCTGACCTTTAATACCTTTGTAACACTCAACGACAAAAACCTGAACCACCTTACGACTTCAGTGACAAACAGGGAGCACAGCCAGCTTGCGAGTAGCGGGTCTATCAAGGTGCCGGGTTAATTATTCAACTGGAACTCATATTACGGCATGACGATTGCATATAATTCAAGTGAACTGCGGAGATACTGTCCTCATGACGAACTTGAAATCGACATTCAACACGCTACTGGCGATACTGTTTTTCGCCATACCCGCTCTATGCCATGCTGCCAATGACGCTCACCAGTCCCATCAATCGATTGTGGATGCTGCTGAACAGTACCTGATGCAAACAGTCACCCAGCATGCCAGTAACGCTATCATCAAGATCACACCACTGGATCATCGGCTCAGACTGACACATTGCGATACTCCCCTGGAGACCTTCAGTCCGCCGGGTGGAAGTAAAGCCGGGCGAACCTCGGTAGGCGTACGCTGCCAAAGCCCTGCCCCATGGACACTCTATGTCTCTGCCAATGTTGGCCTTGAGTCGCCGGTGGTCGTCGCAACACGGGATCTGGCCAGAGGACAGGCCATAGCTAAAGATGATCTGAAGTTGCAGATCTCTGATACGACCCATCTGCTTCGTGGTCACTTTGAATCGATCGATGAAGTTTTGGGCCAGACACTGAAGCGAACACTACGTCGAGGTCAAGTCATAACCCCATCGATGCTTGTTGTGCGGAAAACTGTGAAACGGGGTGAACAGGTCACCATTCTAGCTGCAACCGGCGCAATCGAAGTACGTATGCGCGGCAAGGCAATGAAAAACGGCAATCCAGGTGATGTCATCCCTGTCGTCAATTTGAAATCGAAGAAAAAGCTACAGGCACGGGTGGTTTCTGACGGATTGGTGATGGTGGACTGATAGCCGAGGAATTTGAGAAAGCGCACCACAAAATGAGAGGACTCTAACTCTCCATAATGGGGCGAAATGGCTAAAGTAATGGTGAGATAAGACGATAATTATGGCATACAGCATGCAACAGAGGATGAGCCATGGCCGTTGAAATCAATAGTCTCTCTAGCGGTAATCTGAAAGGCACGGGAGACAGTGGCCTCGTAACACGCTCAGGTCTTCCAGGGGGCAAACGCTCCGCAACATCGACAACATCCACCCGAAAAGACCATTTTAATATGACCGGCTCTGCAGGTAGACTGCTGGAACTGGAGGGGCGAATTGCACAGATGCCAATCGTTGATGGACAAAAAGTCGAGGCCGTAAAACTGGCCCTGGCCAATGGTAGCTTCACCATCGACCCACAGACTGCCGCTGACAAAATGCTGGCGATGGAACTGTCACTCCCTTGATCACCATGAACCACTCCGCAGAGACCCAACAGACCTTTTTCCAGATTCTCAAAACTGAGACCGTGCAAACCCAAAGTCTGCTCGACCTGCTTCGCATGGAATATGAAATGCTTCAGAGCAGTTCATCACAGGCCTTGCAAGATCTGCTTGAGAAAAAGAAGCAACAACTGATCAGTGTCGAAACTGTTGTTACGACGCATAATCAGTTCTTGGAACAGCAGGGACTCAGCATTGATAAGCAAGGGACGGATACCTTTCTACATCAGTGTAACGACAACGAGCAGCTGTTGGATATGTGGCATCGACTTACCTCTCTGCTGGAAGCCTGCCGCAGTCAGAATGAGATCAATGGTGGTGCGGTACAACTCAATCAGCGTCACGTCTCCCAGGCACTGGATATCCTGCGCGGCATCAGTGAACGTGATAAGACCTATGGACCGTCAGGCGAATCGAGACCCAATTCCACATCAAAATCACTGGGCAAGGCGTAAACATCAAGTTCCTTCAACCGATTTAGATCATCCTGCCTATCCAAATCCCAAAGCTCAGGCAACTCCTGCCAACGCCAGCATAAATGTTGGAATACATGTCTGGTCGATGCGGCCACATCTCCCTCTCCCCAATTGTGGCCAGAAAACAGGCTTTGTTGATAGATTTTCAGACCGAGCAACACATAACCGCCATCTTCAGCTGGACCCAACACCGCATCCTCTCCCGCAGATAGCCAATCAAAGGCCTGCTGCAGATGATCAGCGGTTAACGCAGGACAATCCACGCCCAGCAATACAACTTGTCGATAGCGTGTAAGTGCCTGCCGGGTTGCGAAACCCATGCGCTCTCCAAGATCACTGCCTTGCTGTAAATAGAGCTTTAACCCATGACGAAGGGAAAGTTGTTGTAGTACCGGATGGTCGGCATTCGGTGTCACCCATAATTCCACAGCATAGGGTGTGTAGTTTCGAATCCATTCAACCTCCCTTTCCAACAGTTTGATATAAAGATCAGTGGCAGCTCTCTCCCCAATAGCAGGAATCAACCGCGCCTTCACTTGTCCGGTGTAGGGTGCTTTGGTGAAAATCAGTATGGCATTCTGTTTCATCTTTCAATCAGCACGATTATTACTGTAGTGCTTCGCTAAGGAGTCAGGCGAGACACCCAGCCAATAACCCAGGCGCAACATCCACATCAAAAGCATTGTTCGTACTATCCCCTTCGATTCCCAACGACGGCTTTAAGTGAGTCTTCGATCTCGTGATGTCTTTTATGCGTCCCAGGCATAAAAGACACTCGATCTTTGACAACCTATTTGTGCCCCGGCCGT